>JAFGFP010000064.1 GCA_016931015.1 Dehalococcoidales bacterium | reverse complement strand
CATGGGCACCTCAATCAGCCCCCCGCGGGCCACCTTGCCCGCCAGGGCGAAGACCTTGGTTCCCTTGCTCTTCTCCGTGCCGTAGGCCCCGTAGGCCTCGGCGCCATTACCGATAATCCAGGCGACGTTAGCCAGCGTCTCCACGTTATTAATGGTGGTCGGCTTACCCCACAGGCCCGACTGGGCGGGAAAGGGTGGCCGAAAGCGGGGCATCCCCCGCCGCCCCTCGATGGACATGAGCAGCGCCGTCTCCTCACCGCAGACAAAGGCCCCCGCCCCCTGACGAATCTTAATATCAAAGTCGAAATCATAGCCCAGGATACCGTCCCCGATAAAGCCAGCTTCTCGGGCCTCGGCCAGGGCTATCTCCAGACGCCGGATGGCCAAAGGATACTCGGCACGCACGTAGAGATAACCTTCCGAAGCCCCCACGGCATAGCCGGCAATCAGCATCCCCTCGATAACGCTGTGCGGGTCGCTCTCCAGGATGCTCCGGTCCATGAAGGCCCCGGGGTCACCCTCATCGGCGTTACACACGATGTACTTCTGGCGGCCCGGAGACTTCCGGGCAAAGCCCCACTTTATTCCGGTAGGGAAGCCGGCGCCACCCCGCCCCCTCAAGCCGGCCCTGGTTATCTCGTCGATTACCTCCTGGGGCGACATGCTGCTCAGGGCCTTCTCTATCGCCCGGTAGCCGTCGGCGGCCAGGTAGTCGGCGATGGCCTCCGGGTCAATCAGGCCGCAGTTCCGGAGCACAATCCGCTTCTGCTTTGCCAAAAGGCCGCTAATCTCTTCATCCGGGATAACCCACTCGCTGACGGGCTTACCCTGAGCCAGGTGCTCGGCGACGATACGCGGCACCCGGTCCGGGGTAACCTTACCGTAAAAGGTGCTGCTCTCGTTTTGGGGAGAGACCACCTCCACCAGCACCTCGTTATAGCACATACCGAGACAGCCGGTCTGCTTCAGGTTGACATTCAGGCCGGCCTCGCTGAGCTGAGCCTGGAAAGCTTTGTAGACCTTTCTGCCGCCGGCGGCGATGCCGCAGGAGGCAAGGCCGACCCGCACCAGCCAGCTTCCGTCTCTCTTCTGTGGCATAGATGATAGCTCCTCTTTATAAATCGGGCCGCCGTATCAGGCGACCGGGGCCGACGTCTCGGCGCGGCGCATCTCGGTGATGACCTTGCTGACCGACTCCGGAGTAAGCCGCCCGTGGGTCTCGTCGTTAATCATGATGCACGGCGCCAAGCTGCAGCAGCCGAGGCAGGCGACCCGCTCCACGGTAAAGAGACCGTCTTCGCTGGTCTCCCCCTCCCGTGCGCCGGTAGCCTGGGACAGCGCCTCCGCTACCATCTCGGCCCCGCCCAGGTGACAGGCCGTACCGTGACAGACCCTGACCAGGTTCTTGCCCAGAGGCTCAAGCCGGAACTGGGCGTAGAAGGTAACGATGCCGTATATCTCGCTGGCCGGGATATTGAGGTGCTCGGCGACGCGCTGGATGGCTATCGGCGGCACGTGGCCGTAGGTCTCTTGAATCTCCTGTAAGACCGGGATTACCGCTCCGGGCTCCACGTTATGCTTGTGAACGATGGCATCGATGGCAAGCTCCGGCGCCCCGGTGACCACGGTTTCGGTAACCATAACTAACTCCCTTCCCCGATGTCGCTACTAGGCGTTGCTGGTAGTCTGGACACCGCTGCGGGCTAAAGCCTTGAGCAGCTCCTGCTTCGAGGCCCGGTGGCGCTCGAACATGCTGACGATGCGCAGTATCTCCAGGTTTTTAACCCAGTCCTTGGCCCGGATTTTACTGGCGATGGCTTCCACCGTCACCGGCGCGTCCACCATAATCACCATGTCCTTAGCCCCGATAACCGGGTCCACGAAGTCCACGCCCGGCATCTCCTCCATCTGCCTCAGGGTAGTGATGAAGTCCTGCTGCTCCATGTTATCGGCAACTTCAACCAGTAGATAGGCTCTGACTCCCATGTCTCCCCTCCTTCACACTATGCTTCTATCTAAGTCTAAAGGTATGCCGGCGGTATCCACATCCGTGTGATAACTGCTTTCGCCCTGGGGAAAACCGCAGAGAAAAGCCCGTTTTCTTCAGTGATTCCCCTAAAAAGCAGGCCCTTAACCTCTCACTCGCTTGAGGAAAGCAGCCGGATGGTCTAAAATCTAGGGACAGGAGAAACCGATGTCAAAGATTACCATTCTCCTTGCCGAAGACCACGTGGTGGTGCGGGAAAGTATCCGCCAGCTACTGGAACGTGAGGCCGGCTTTGAGGTCATCGGCGAGGCGAGCGACGGCACGGAAGCGGTGGACATGGCCCGCCGGCTGAAACCCGACGTGGTTATCATGGATATCTCCATGCCCAAACTGAACGGCATTGAGGCCACCAGGCAGATTAAAGCGCTCCACCCCGCGACGGCGATACTGATACTCACCGCCTACGACTACGAGCAGTATATCTTCCCACTGCTGGAGGCCGGGGCCGCCGGCTACCTGCTCAAGGACGTCGGCAGCCACGAGCTTATCGAAGCCATCCAGACCGTACACCGGGGAGAAGCCGTGCTACACCCCGCCGTGGCGCGCAAGGTAATGGAGCGCTTAAGACACCCCAAGACCGAGCCGACCGGGGAGCGCGCCTCGGACCTACTCACCGAGCGGGAGACCATTATCCTCAAGATGGCGGCTCAGGGACTGAGCAACACCGAAATCGGCCGGGGACTTCACCTCAGCGTGCGCACCATCGAGAGCCACCTGGGGAGTATCTTCAACAAGCTGGGGGTGGGTTCCCGCACCGAGGCGGTAATAAAGGCGATGAAAAAGGGCTGGTTCACCCTGGAAGAACTAGGCTAAAGCCGCTTACTAATCGCCCTGGAGTGAGTTCGCGAGATGGCGCAGCGGGATACGGTAATAAAGACGGTTCGCAATTACCGCTTCTGGCTGGTGGTGGCCTTATTTATCGTCGGGGTAATTCTCCACTACCCGCAGCAGCTTATCGGCCTGGAGGCCCCGTCTTCATTCCTGGGGCTGAGCCGGCACACCATAGAACGGGTCTACCTGCTGGCCCCCATTATCTACTCCAGCTTCGTCTTCGGCCTTAAAGGCGGCATCACCAGCCTAGCCTTCGCCCTGGCTATCATGCTGCCCCGGGCCATCATATTCTCCGCCAGCCCCGATGAGGCCCTGGTCGAGAGCATCGGCATTATCGCGGTCGGTATCCTGGTGAACCTGCTCTTCCACATGCGCCGCCGGGAGCAGGAGCGCACCCGGATAAGCGACGCCCTCATCAAGACCGAAGAGGAGAAATGGCGCAGCTCCTTTAACGCCCTGGAAGACGTCATGCTGATTATCGACCGGAACTATAATATCGAAAACATAAACGACAGCGGCCTGACCCTGCTGGGTAAGAGCCGCGACCAGGTAATCGGCAAGAAATGCTACCAAGTCCTGCGCGGCACCAAGTGCCCCCAGGAAGAATGCCCCTGCCGCCAGACACTGGAGACCAGACAGGTAGGCTCCCTCGACCACTACGAACCGCGCTTCGACCGCTACTTCTCCATAAAGAGCTCCCCGATTTTCGATGAAAACGGCGAGATAGTAAAGTTCGTCGATTTACTGCGCGACATCACCGAGCTCAAACGAGCCGAGGAAATGCTCGCCAAGATTATCGACGGTTCCCCCATCTCCATGTTCGTCATCGATAGGGACCACCGAGTTACCCACTGGAACACGGCCCTGGAAGCCCTCGCCGGTCTGACAAGGGAGGAGATAGTCGGCACCAGCGAGCAGTGGCGCGCCTTCTATAACGAGAAAAGACCGACCCTCGCCGACCTGATCGTTGACGGCGCCTCAGCCAGGGAAATCGAGCGCTACTACCAGGGTAAGTGCTGGAAATCCCCCCTTATCGGCGGCGCCTATGAAGTCGAAGACTACTTCCCGGCCCTGGGCAGTGGCGGAAAATGGCTCCACTTCACCGCCAGCCCTATCAGAAATCCGAGCGGGGAGATAATAGCCACTATCGAGACCCTGCAGGACGTTACCGAGCGGAAACAGGCCGAAGAGATGCTGGCCAAGATTATCGACGGTGCCTCGGTCTCTATCTTCGTCATTGATAGAGACCACCGGGTCACCCACTGGAACACGGCCCTCGAAGCCCTTACCGGACTGAAAAGGGACAAGGTAGTCGGCACGGACCGACACTGGCGCGCCTTCTATAGCAAGAAGAGTCCGACCCTCGCCGACCTGATTGTCGATAATGCTTCCGCCGAGGAAATCGAACGCTACTACCAGGGTAAGTGCAAGCGGTCTGCCCTCATCGACGGCGCCTACGAGAATGAAGAACCCTACCCAGTGCCCACCAAGGACGATAAATGGCTCCTCATCGCCGCCAGCCCCGTCAAGAACCTTAGCGGCGAGGCGGTAGCCGCCATCGAGACCCTGCACGACATCACCGACCGTAAGAAGGCCGAGTGGGCTCTCCAGGAGTCGGAGAAAAGCTACCGGGAACTGTTCGAGGTCGCCCTGGACGCTATCTGGGTTAACGACACCAAGGGCAACATCCTGAAAGCCAACAAAGCGGCGGAAAAACTCACCGGACTCAGCAACCAGGAGCTAGCCCAGAGTAACGTAGAGACCTTTCTCGGCGAAGACTGCCTGCGTCAGGCCAAGGACATCAGCCGCCGGCTTCTCAAGGACGAGACCCAGACCCAGCCCTACGAACAGCACCTCACCCGAAAAGACGGCACGGAAGCCACCGTTATGCTGACTACCAGCCCCATCCTCAGCAACGGCCGATTGACAGCCTTCCAGAACATCGCCCGTGACATCACCGAACAGAAGCGGATGCAGGAAAACCTGCGCTTCTACCTCCAGGAGATTACCCGCGCCCAGGAGGAAGAACGGCGGCGCATCGCCCGGGAGCTTCACGACAGCACGTTGCAGACCCTTATTGCCCTGCTCCACCAGCTGGAAAACCTGCTCGGCGACAAGGCGGCCCTGCCGGTAAGGGAGGCGAAAGCCCTGTGGGGCTTCTACGAGGCAATCCGAGACGTGGTGCGCGAGGTGCGCCGCTTCAGCCGCGACTTAAGGCCCTCCATCCTCGACGACCTGGGGCTGCTACCGGCCCTGGAGTGGCTCACCGGAGAGCTGACCAAGGAATACGGGGTGGAGACCAGCCTCAAGGTAACCGGTAGCGAGTTTCGCTTCTCGCCGGAAGCGGAGCTGGTGCTCTTTCGCATCGTCCAGGAGGCGCTGCGGAACATCGCCAAGCACGCTCAGGCCAATAGGGCCGAGGTCAAAGTGGAGTTCGACAAGCACCGGGTACGGACTACCATCAGCGACGACGGCGTCGGCTTCGAGCTTCCCGAGAGCCTGGGAGACCTGGTACAGACAGGGAAGCTGGGCCTGGCGGGAATGCAGGAACGGATGCAATTGCTCGGCGGCAGCCTGAAGCTTAAGCCCAAGGTGGGCAAGGGGACGACCATCGTGGTCGATGTCCCAATCTAGCTATCAGCCGCTTTCCCGGCCACGACGATGGTAAACCCGGCCTCGGGGGAAAAGCCCTCCCTGGGGGTCTCCAGATGCTCGACCCGGCCCGGCCTCTGAAAAAGCGTGGCGATGACCCTCTCCACGGTAAAACCGGCCCCCTTCAGAAGCCGGTTGACCTCGGCGTAGCTACAGAAGCTAGCGTGCTTATAGTAGCAGTGCCCCTGCCGCTTCTTTTCCCGGTACAGCTTACCCCAGGGGCTGTCCCCTAAGACCAGGCCCAGCACCAGCTTACCCCCGGGCCTTAGAACACGGTGAGCCTCCTTGAGGACATCGGGCGGGGAAGCCAAAAAGCAGAAGGTGAAGATTAAAAAGAGCGCCCCCAAAACCCGCTCCGCAAGCGGTATCTTTTCCGCCGTACCCCGCACCACGGCGATGCCTCTCCTTTGGGCCATCTCGGCAACTCTAATGGCGGGGTCGAGGCCCATCTCGATACCGAGCGCCCGGGCAAAGCGGCCGCTGCCCACCCCAACCTCAAGCCAGGGCCTGGGGAGGGAGGTCAAAACGTCCCGGAAGGCCCGCACCTCGATGTCAAAGACGGTCTTTCCAGCGCCTTCGAACCAGGCGTCGTAGTCGGCGGCCATGGTATCAAACGGCCAGGTACAATTATTAGCAGCCCCGTCTTTATCCATCACGGCACCAGCCTAAAACAGAGGGGGCAGGGCTGTCAATTCTAGCCATCCGAAAGACGTCCCACCCACTTTCGTATAGCCCGCAGGCTACTATCGGGCGATTGACTTCTCTCTCCAATGGGCTACACTTAACAATAGACACAGGTGGAGAAGGTTCATGGGAAAGAACGGGGCGAAAGATTCCAGCTTTATCGAGCTCGCCGGCTGGGAGATTAAAAAGGTCGGCGACGGCCTTGATGAAAATCAGGTAGTCTCCCTCATCAACGAGCTCATCAGCCAGCGCGACCAGCTTACTCAGCGCACGGAACATTCCGAATCGCTCACCAAGCTGGCCGAGCGAACCGTTACCGAAGCCGATAAGCTGGCTGAGGAGATAAAGGCGCAGTCCGTGGAGCAGGCCAAAATCGAAACCACCAAGCTCATGGCCGAAGCCGAAGCTAAAGCCCGGCAGATAGAAAAGGAGATGCAGCGGATTCAAACCGAGCTGAAGGAATCCGTCCAGGGGCTGTTCAGCCAGCTCCTATCGGGGCTGGAAGAGCTCACCCGGCAGGTAAAAGCCCTGCAGACGGAAGCGGAGCAAAAGCTCCCCCAGCCTCTGGAAGAGGCCCGCCCGGCCGCGGCTAAGGCTAGTAAGGAGACTCCGGCCGAACCCGAAGAACCCGCCCCGGCCGCCAAACAAGAGGACACCGAGGCAAAAATGGAGGTAGCGCCCGCCGCCCCGCCGCCAGAGACCGGTGACCAGCCCAACCCGGACTTGGAGCTGGAAATCCTGCCCCCGCTGGACATCATGAAGATAATGGACATCGTGACCTACCTCGACAGCCTGCCGGAGATTGAAAATACCGAGCTTATCCCCAACACCGAGCGCCCGCTAATCATCGTCACGCCGCGTCAGCCGATTAACCTGATTGACGTCCTAAGCACCCTGCCGGAGATAGACCACCTGGAAGAAGACGGCGCGGAAGCGGCCGACGGGAGCAATACCAAGAAGATTCGGGTAAGCCTCGCCGCAGAAGCCGCCCCCCAGGAAGCCCCCAAGAGTTAAGTGTCGCCGGGCATACCTTGACAGCCGGCAAGCCTTAGCTTTACCATAATTCTAGAACCTACCGACAGGAGATACCGACTGAAAACATCACGCAGCATGAATATCATCGTTTCCGGCTCACTGGCCTACGACCGCATAATGACCTTCCCGGGGAAGTTCTCCGACCACATCCTGCCCGGGAAGCTCCACGTTATCAACGTCTCCTTCACCGTTAGCGGCATGGTGGAAAAGCTCGGCGGCACCGCCGGTAACATCGCCTACGCCCTCTCCCTGCTGGGGGAAAAGCCGCTCGTCCTGGCCACCGTGGGCCACGACCACCAGAGATACTTCGAGTGGCTCAAGCAGAACCGGATAGCCCGCGACGGCATCAAGGTCATCGAGAATGAGTTCACCGCTGGGGCTTACATCACCACCGACCGCGCCGATAACCAGATAACCGGCTTTAACCCCGGCGCCATGAAACACCCCTCCGCTTTCAACTTTGACGAGCTGCCGCCCGGAGAGAGCCTGGCCATCATCGCCGCCGGTAACCTGGAAGACATGACTGCCTACTCCCTCGCCTGTAAGTCGCGGGGCATAAACTACATCTTCGACCCGGGGCAGTCCCTGCCCATGTGGTCTAAAGACGACCTCACCCAATGTATCACCGGCTCCCGGATACTGATTTCTAACGACTACGAGCTAGAGCTTATCATAAGCAGTACCGGCCTGGACCGGGAAAGGCTGCTTGAGAGCACCGGGATAATAATTACCACCCTGGGAGAGATGGGTTCCCTGGTGGTAACCACGGACGGCGAGCTTTCTATCCCGGCCGCTAGGCCCAAGACGGTCGTTGACCCCACCGGCGCCGGCGACGCCTACCGGGCAGGCTTAGTCAAGGGCCTGGTGCAGGGTAAGGAAATCAGAGAGAGCGCCCTGATGGGCAGCGTCTGCGCTTCTTTCGCCGTCGAGAGCTACGGCACCCAGGAATACCGCTTCAGCCCCGAAGAGTTCCGGGCACGGCTCGACATCATCTCCTGCCGCGACTAAGATAGCCCCTCCCGGCGACAACCTTCCCCCTCGCGTCAGGTGGTGACCCGATAAAGACAACCCCGGAGCGTCCGCCGGTTTCCCGACTTTACCCCGCCTGCAGCGAGCTACGCCTTTAGCGTTAGCCCGCTACCCGAAAGCCGGACTAAGACCCACTACCCAGCTTACATGAAGCGAGGTATTAGGTAGATAGCCCCGATAATGATGAGGTAAATGCCGATGAGATAGGCCAGCACAGCCGGCTTGACAAGGACGATGATTCCGAAGACGATGGCGATAATGGCAGTGATAAGCGACAAGTCAAAGGTCATGGCTCTTTACCCCCTTACGGTTTTAATGCTTATTAAATTATAATATCTCCCTTTTGTCAAAGGGGCTAGCCGCCGGTTCATTAAGAAAGAGACCGGGCTAAACTGCTAATAACGTTATGTCAAATATCCCCTAGCCATAGACACTCCGAGCCGCAATATGATAATCTGGGTGAGGAGAATCCCGTGACGAGTAAGACTGACTGGCAGGTAACGGCCACCACCATCTACTGCGATGCGGTGGATGACGAGGTAACCGTGCTGGTATACAAGGACTGGTCGACGAGGTGCACCGGCTACGCCAAGTACCGGGAGCCGACTGAGACGGCAGCCGCTCAGCTCAAGAAAAATGCCAAGCGACTGGGACGCCGGCTGGAGTGCGAGGGACTGGAGTGCCACCGTATAACCCAGTATAAGGAAAAACTGGCCCGCGAGGCAGCCGGGAAGGGACGCTAGGGAGACCAGCCGATAACGAACCCCTGCAGTTTGGAGGGCCGAAGTTGCCCGAGGTAACAAGCAAAACCGCCAAGATAAGGATTGAGAACCTTTCCCTCTCCTTCGGCGGCGTCAAGGCGCTCAGCGAGGTCAGCCTCGACATCAACGACGGTGAAATCCTGGCGATTATCGGGCCCAACGGTGCCGGGAAGACCTGCATCCTAAACTGCATCAACGGCTTCTACAAGCCGCAACGGGGTGAGGTCTACTTCGAGGGCCGCAGGCTCACCCGAATCCGCCCCGATAAAGCCGCCCAGCTGGGCCTGGCCAGAACCTTCCAGAACATCGAGCTCTTCACCGGCTTAAGCGCCCTGGACAACATCATGGCCGCCCGGCACGTACTTATGAAGCAGAACTTCATAAGCAGCGCCTTCTACTTCGGCACCGCCCAGAGGGAGGAAATCAGGCACCGTAAAACGGTCGAGGACATCATCGACTTCCTGGAGATGGCCTCGATTCGGAAGCAGGTGGTGGGTACCCTCCCCTACGGGCTGCGGAAGCGCGTCGAGCTGGGGCGGGCCCTGGCCCTGGAGCCGAAGGTCTT
>JAFGFP010000063.1 GCA_016931015.1 Dehalococcoidales bacterium | reverse complement strand
TGGCCTCGAACTCGCTCCTTGAGGCGGTCGTCTTCGGACAGAGAATCTTCGAGAGAACTGCCCGTGAGGCGGCTCCCGAAACAGCCGCCCCCCGCCCCGGTGGCGAGGTCCGCGTCTCGCTGCCCGAGCGCCCGGTTCTTAAGGCGGCGCCCCCGCCCAGCCTCTCTACTCTCCAGGAGCTACTCTGGGAGAAGGTGGGTATCCGGCGTAACCGGGAAGACCTGAACCAAGCCGCCGCTATCCTGGCTACCTGGCAGGCGCACCTGACCAGGCCCAAAGACCGCCCCTCCCACGAGCTGGCGAACCTGGTGGCTACCGGTCGCCTGGTAACCGAGGCGGCCCTGGTGAGAGAGGAGAGCCGGGGCGCTCACTTCCGCTCCGATTTCCCCGTTAGCTCCCCCGAGTGGCAGTGCCACATCGTGCTCGTAAAGCCGTAGCGGCCATACGGCGTCCTTGTCTAGCGCCTGGCCCGTTTTTTCTGGCTTGAAGATGACATATGCTATAATCAACCCGTGGCCGTAAAGACGATAGCTACCAACCGTAAAGCCTACCACAACTACCACGTGCTCGATAGCATAGAGGCGGGCATGGTGCTTACCGGCACCGAGATAAAGTCGATTCGGGCGGGCCGGGTAAGCTTGGGCGATGCCTATGTCAAGCCCGAGGGCGGCGAATTGTGGCTTTTGAACGCCCACATCGCCCGCTACGAGGCGGGGAGCTATCAGAGCCACGTTCCCACCCGCCCCCGGAAGCTCCTCTTACACCGTAAGGAAATCGACAGCCTTACCAGCCAGATGGCGGAGAAGGGGCTTACCCTGGTGCCCCTGAAGCTCTACATCAAGGGCGGGGTCGCCAAGACCGAGATAGCCCTGGCTAAGGGTAAGAAGCTGTACGACAAGCGTGAGACGATAGCCCGGCGCGAGTCCAAAAGGAAAATAGAACGAGCCCTCAAGGGAAGCAAGTACCGGTAACGGCTGGGAAGGAGGTAGCCCGTGTATGCTAGACCTTACATTATTTACCCTGATAAAGCCGTACGGCTGCATGAGGCTAGCCTTGGAGAAGTAGTCGTCAAGAGCTTCATTGATGAACCAGGTCAGGTTAGCTTTGGCGTTATTGATTTTGTGCCCGGGTGGTTCCTAGCACCACACCACCACCATACCTGGGAACTCATCGTCGTTGACAGTAGCTCGGAGGGCCCGGGATACACCTTCTTCGAGGAGCGTTGGTGGCGAGCTGACCCGGGAAGCTGTTTATTCGTTCCCAGGGGTTACACGCACTGCTGGTCTGCGGGCAACAAGAAGGGGTTTAAGATGCTTTGGATTTACCCGGGTTCGCATGAGGAGGCAGGTCGTATCTACGATGGGGACTCTCAGACCTTCAAGGCAATTACCCCTGAGGAAGAGAGTAATGCCTTGGTTTGGACGGCGGAAACGGCTCGAGCCGTTTCTAAGCTGTCTAACTAGGTATTAAGCAGCTATTTGAGCCTTGGAATACTGTGGTATAATATCAGTGGAGGTAGTTAGATTCAGGTCGAGCGCAGTAAGTGGGGACGCATGGGTTCGACAGGGAAGGTATGCTGCTGGATTGCAAGCTGAGGTGCCGCTACCCTCATAAAACAAGTGGCAAAAAATAACTAGCGAACCTGAATTCGCACTTGCAGCCTGATTAACAGGGTTGCACATCCAGCCTGACCCCACCTCAACGGGTTAGGATTGGGTGCCGAAAAGTTGAGGTGCCGCTGCTCCGATGCCGATGAGGGCGGTGAAAGATTTATCGGCTGGCCCGGCTAAACTCGGTCGGCAGAGGTTAGTTAGGTGAGAAAAAAGAGCCGACTAAGCTTGTAGTATATCCTGGGTAGCCTTTCTTGGACGGGGAGTTCAACTCTCCCCCGTCTCCACCAGCCCGAAACCGGGCTCCGTGTTAATACCGGAGCCCGTTACTTTTTCTGCGCCCCGTCTTTATGGACGGAAGCACTCCTTATAAGCTATAATCAGCTAGAAAAACGTTCCCGGGCAGGTTCGATTTGTTAAAGAGTCATAGCTGTGGAGAGCTTAATAAAAAGCATATCGGCGCTGAGGTAGTGCTGGCGGGCTGGGTAGACCGGCGCCGCGACCACGGCGGGCTGATATTCATCGACCTGCGCGACCGGGCAGGCATCGTACAGGTGGTCTTTAACCCCGAGGTGTCCGGGCCGTGTCACCGGGTCGGTAGCGAGCTACGCAGCGAGTACGTCATCCGGGTTACCGGTAAGGTTACCCCCCGCCCCAAAGGGACCGAGAACCCCAAGCTCCTCAGCGGTGAGATTGAGGTCGTCGCCGAGAGCGCCGAGCTCCTTAACCCGTCGCTGACGCCACCCTTCTACATTAACGAAGAGGTCGAGGTGGAGGAGAGCCTCCGCCTCAGATACCGCTATCTCGACCTGCGCCGGCCGCGTATGAAGGAGAACG
Organism: Dehalococcoidales bacterium; assembly: GCA_016931015.1. Classification (GTDB taxonomy): domain Bacteria; phylum Chloroflexota; class Dehalococcoidia; order Dehalococcoidales; family UBA5760; genus UBA5760. The sequence goes on along the minus strand of JAFGFP010000063.1, from coordinate 605 downwards.
TCTTGCTCCGTCACCGGATGGTGAAGTTCATCCGCGACTTTCTGGACGGGCAGGGCTTTGTCGAGGTGGAAACGCCCATCTTAATTAAGAGCACCCCCGAGGGGGCCCGGGACTATCTGGTGCCCAGCCGGGTTCACGCCGGTAAGTTTTACGCCTTACCGCAGTCGCCGCAGCAGCTTAAGCAGCTACTCATGGTGGCCGGCCTGGAGAAGTATTTCCAGATAGCCCGCTGCTTCCGCGACGAAGACACCCGAGCCGACCGCCAGCCCGAGTTCACCCAGCTCGACCTGGAGATGAGCTTTGCTCAGGAGGAGGACGTCCTCAGCCTCGTCGAGGAGCTTTTCACCTCTCTGGTGAAGATGACTAAGCCCGATATGCGCCTTATAAAACCTTTTCCGCGCCTGAGCTACGCCGAGGCCATGGAGCGCTACGGTAGCGACAAGCCCGATATGCGCTTCGGTCTGGAGATAAAAGACCTGAGCGATATCGCCGCCGAGTCGGAGTTTGCTATCTTTCAGTCGGCCGTCGCCGGGGGGGGGCAGGTAAAGGGCATCGCGGCTCCCGGCTGCGCCGGCTACACGCGGGGCCAGCTCGACGAGCTAAAC
>JAFGFP010000062.1 GCA_016931015.1 Dehalococcoidales bacterium | reverse complement strand
GGGGTGCCGATTTCGTCCTGGCGCCGGTAGCGCCGCCCGATGCTCTGGGCGTCGTCGTAGCTTACCGACCAGCACTGGCGCAGGTCGTTATAGACCTCTCTGGCTACCTGGGCCAGGTGCTCTTTCCGGCTTAAGGGTAGGACGGCTATCTTGATGGGGGCGAGTTCCGGGCTTAGGTGGAGCAGTACCCTTAGCTCATCGTTATCCAGTTCCTCGTCGTAGGCGTCACAGAGCACGGCCAGGAAGGTGCGGTCGACGCCGGCCGACGGCTCGATGACGCAGGGCACCAGCTGCTCTCTGGATTCCTCGTCGAAGTAGCTCAGGCTCTTGCCGCTGTACTGAGCGTGCTGGGTAAGGTCGAAGTCGCCGCGGTTGGCAATCCCCTCCAGCTCCGCCCAGCCCATGGGGAACAGGTAGTCGATATCGTAGCAGTCCCGGGCGTAGTGGGCCAGTTCGTGCTTCATGTGCTGGCGCAACCGGATGTTTTCCTGTTTGATGCCCAGCTTGAGGTACCAGTTGCGGCGCTCCTCGAGCCAGTAGTTGAACCACTCCTCGTCGGTGCCCGGTTTGACGAAGTATTCAATCTCCATCTGCTCGAACTCCCGGCTGCGGAAGATGAAGTTGCCGGTGGTAATCTCGTTACGGAAGGACTTGCCTATCTGAGCGATGCCCAAGGGCAGCTTCTTACGGGTGGTATCGAGCACGTTAGCAAAGTTGACGAAGATACCCTGAGCGGTTTCGGGGCGCAGGTAGACGGTGCCCGCGGTATCCTCCACCGGCCCCATGAAGGTCTTGAACATGAGGTTGAACATCTGGGACTCGGTCAGCTCGCCACCGCAGGCGGGGCAGGTGCTGCCTTCCAGGTCGTCGGTGCGCCACCGCTGGTGACAGCTCTTACACTCGGCCAGGGGGTCGCTGAAGCCCTGGAGGTGTCCGCTGGCCTCCCAGGTCTTGGGGTGCATCAGGATACTGGTGTCGAGGCCGACGACGTCGTCGCGCTCCTGAACCACGGCGCGCCACCAGGCAGCCTTGATGTTCCGTTTCAGCTCCACGCCGAGTGGGCCGTAGTCCCAGCAGCTGGACAGGCCGCCGTAGATTTCGCTTGAGGGAAAGATGAAACCGCGCCGTCGGCAGAGGGAGACAATCTTCTCCATGTTGACTTTACCTGGGGTCTTTTCCGTCACGGCTATCGCTCCTTGCTAGTCCCGGGGGGTTAGTACTGTAAGCATTGTAGCTAAAAACGTGCCGCATTGCAAAGCACCTTTAAGCGGGCTTGCCGTCAGGCGCGCCTTGTTGGTAGAATGTGACAAGATTTTGAGCGTGCTTCGGTGGTCTCCTTAAGAAGGGCGCTTACTGATAGCGAGGTGCTTAGTGATAATTGACAGGGTAGTGGTCAGTCCGTTCGATACCAACTGCTATATCGTGGGCTCTGAGAAGAGTCGGCAGGGGATAATTATCGACCCCGGTGATGAGGCGGGGCTGATTATGGGCCGGGTCGCCGATTTGAGACTTGACATAAAGTCACTGGTGCTCACCCACGGACACATCGACCACGTCGGGGCTCTTAAGGCGGTCAAGGAGGCAACCGGTGCCGAGATGGCGATTCACGCTGACGATGCCAAGTCGCTGCGCGGCCTGAGGGGATTTTTGCAGAGCGTGCTGGTGCCCGGGCTTTCCTACCCGGTGCCCCCTCCCCCGGAGCGCTTGCTCCAGGACGGCGATAGCCTCGACGTTAGCGACCTGCATTTCCAGGTTCTTCATACCCCGGGTCATACCCCGGGCGGTATCTGTCTGCTGGGGGAGGGGGTGGTCTTTACCGGTGATACCCTGTTCAACTGTAGTATCGGCCGCTCCGACCTGCCGGGAGGGAGTTACCGACAGCTCATCGAGAGCATTCACACCAAGCTTCTGGTGCTCCCTGATAACACCGTGGTCTACCCCGGCCACGGGCCGGAGACGACCATCGGTGCCGAGCGTGCCGGTAATCCCTTCTTAAGTTCTTAAGCGGCTAAAGCAGCCCGGTGGTCCCTGCCAGCACCGGGGCCAGTACCAGGGCCACGATGCTCATCAGCTTAATCATGATGTTGAGGGACGGCCCGGAGGTGTCCTTCATCGGGTCGCCCACGGTATCGCCGACCACGGCGGCTTTGTGGGCAGCGGAGCCCTTGCCGCCGAAGGCGCCGGTCTCAATCCATTTCTTGGCGTTGTCCCAGGAGCCGCCGGCGTTGGCGAAGGTAACCGCCAGGATAAAGCCGCAGGCTACGGCCCCGATGAGAAAGCCCCCGAGGGCAATCGGGCCCAGCACGAGGCCGACCACGATGGGTACCACGATGGTGAGCACCCCGGGGAGAATCATCTGTTTGATGGCATCCCGGGTGCAGATGTCGACGCACTTTCCGTACTCGGGCTTGGCCTTGCCCTCCATGAGCCCCTTTATCTCGCGGAACTGGCGACGTACCTCGTTGACGATGGCAAAGCCGGTTTTGCCCACCGCGTTCAGGGTCAGGGCGCAGAAGATAGCCGGCATCATCACGCCGAGCAGGATGCCCGCGATGACGTGCGGGTCGAGCAAGCTTATCTCGGAGAACTGGATACCCACTGCCTGGGTATAGGCGAGCAGCAGGGCCAGGGAAGTAAGACCGGCCGCCCCGATGGCGAAGCCCTTGCCGGTGGCGGCGGTGGTGTTACCCAGCGAGTCTAAGGCGTCGGTGCGCTCCCTGACCTCCGGGGGCAGGTCCGACATCTCGACGATGCCGCCGGCATTGTCGGCAACCGGGCCGTAGGCGTCGGTGGCATCCTGAATGCCCAGGGTGGAGAGCATGCCCACCCCGGCGATGGCAATCCCGTAGATGTCGGCGAAGTGATAGGCAATCAGCATGGCAACCACGACCAGAAGGATGGGGGGTAGGGTGCTCATCAGGCCGTTGGCAAAGCCCCTGGTGATCAGGGTTCCGGCACCGGTCTGCGCCGAATCCGAGATGCCCAGGGTCGGTTTGTAGGAGTAGGAGGTGAAGTAGTTGGTGCTCTCCCCGATCAGCACCCCGGCGACGAGGCCGGCCAGAATCGCCCAGAAGACGCCGATATTGACGCCCATGAAGTGGACGACGAGAAAAGCAAAGACGGCGGTGAGCACCGAGGCCAGGATAGTCCCCCGGCGCAGGGCGTTAAGCAGGGCGCCCATCTTGGCGGCGACCTTACCGCCGATTCTGACCGCGAAAATGCCGATAATGGAGGCGATAATGCCCCCGGCGGCAACCAGCATGGGTAAAAACCAGGCGGTGGCGGTGTTGTCGGTGAGCTTGGCGGAGAAGACGGCGATAGCCGCCAGGGCCATGGTGGCGATAATCGAGTCGACGTAGGACTCGAAGAGGTCGGCGCCCATCCCGGCCACGTCACCGACGTTGTCCCCGACGAAGTCGGCGATGACGGCGGCATTCCTGGGGTCATCCTCAGGGATGCTCTGCTCGACCTTGCCCACGATGTCGGCCCCGGTATCGGCGGCCTTGGTGTAGATACCGCCGCCGACTCTGGCGAAGATGGCTACCGAAGAAGCCCCGAAGCCGAAGGCGGGGATGACCCTTAAGAAGAGGTCGGGGTCACTGCCGAAGACGAAGTAGAGCACGCTCAGGCCGATGATACCGATGCCCACCACGCACAGCCCCATGACCGCCCCGCCACGGAAGGATACCCGGAGCCCGTCATTCAGGCTCTTCTGGGCGGCGGCGGCGGTGCGGGAGTTGGCCCTGATGGCGATATTCATGCCGATGAAACCGGCCATGGCCGAGGCAACCGCGCCCAGGGCGAAGACCAGGGATACCCACCAGCCGAGCTGAGGGACGATACCGAGCACCACGGCCACCACGATAACGAAGATGGTCAGGACTCGGTACTCCCTACCCAGAAAGGCGAGCGCCCCTTCTTTGATGGCGGCGGATATCTCCCGTATCTTGCTGGAGCCCTGGTCTTGCTTCAGGACGTAGCGGGCCATAAGACCGGCAATACCCAGCCCGATGGCCCCGCATATTACGGCAGTTAGTATTGGTATTGGGTACATTACCTATGCTCCTTTCTCTGGTTTTGAAAGATTGGTAACCACGGTTCCGGTCTTGCCAAAGGACCCTGGAACCGGCTGAACCCCTTTTCAGAGCAGAATCTCCTGGTAAAGACCGTTAGAGCCGGTCTTCGAAGAGCCTTAACTTCTGCTCGAGCTTATTCTGCTGTATCAGTAGCGTCAGGTCACTGCGTGTCCTTTCTAGGATGCCGCGCACCATGTCGGTAGTGCGGCGCAAGCCGCCGGTGATGGCATCCGGGAAGTCCATAGTTACCAGGATATTATAGATATCATCCATGGCCATAAGCAGCTCTTCAAGTCGCTCGAGGTCACCCCGCCGGGTGCTGTCCAGGAGGTAGCGCCTCAGCTCGCCGACGGCTTCGCCGAGCCCGTTTAAATAGGCGGTGGCGCTGACCTTGAGTTCTTCCGGGCGGGGCGTCATGCTGCCGGTGACCAGGGCCAGGGTGATGTTGGCTTCGGCAAACTCCTTCTGGGCGTCGCGGAAGAAGCCGGTGTGTCTCAGTTCGCCGCAGTCGCCGGCGGCCCGCTCGGTCTCATCGAGCTGCTCTCGGGCTGAGGCAATGAGCTTGGCCGCCCCCTCGAACTCCTGGCGGTGCAGGGCCCGGATGGCGGTCGAGGAGTAACGGATTACCTCGCGGCACAGGGGAATAACCCTCTCCCGCGCCTCGTCCAGGGCGGAGAAGCTCTCTCGTATCCCCTCGGCAATCGAATCCAGATTATCGGTCGGTTTCTCCATGCGCTACCTCGATTTCGTTTACTATCCGGCGGGCGGCTTCTTCGGGTGACTCGGCATTTAAGACGGCGCCGATTACGGCTACCGAGTCGGCGCCGGCGGCGATGACGGCGGCGGCGTTGTCACTGGTGATACCGCCGATGGCAACCAGGGGCAGGCTTACCACCTGCCTGACCTCACGCAGCCTATCCAGGCCGACGATGATTGCTTTTTCCTTGGACGGGGTGGGGTACATCGAGCCGACGGCGATGTAATCGGCCCCGTCGGCTTCGGCGGCGGTCGCCTGGGCCACGGTGGTTACCGAGCAGCCCACGATTTTGTCTATCGGTAACAGCCGGCGGGCTAGCTTAACGGGCAGGTCTTCCTGCCCCAGGTGCAGGCCATCGGCGTCGGCGGCCAGGGCCAAATCCAGGTAGTCGTTGATAATAAAGAGTACCTCGTGCTCGGCACAGAGCTTTTTTAGCTGCCGGGCGACACTCAGTAAGTTCCGCTTGCTGCTGAACTTGTCCCGGAGCTGAATCGTTTTCGCACCGCCGCTGATTACCTGGCGCGCGGCTTCTATATGAGAACGCCCTTTTAAGGCCTGGGTGTCGATGATGGCGTGGAGCCCGCTTAAGTACTGCGTCTTTTCCCGGCGGGTAAGGCTGGAGAGGAGCTCCCGCTCTATGGTGTAGAGCGCAAAGCGGGCCTTTTGGAACCGCTCCGGGTCGAGTCGGGGGGCAGCCCCCGGGGTCTTACTCATCTCCTCCAGGGTACGCAGTGACTCCTGAACCCGGCTGGCGTTAGCCACCACCACTAGCGCTAGCTCCTTTTCGTTATCCTGTCCCGGGACGACCGTCTCCGCCCCGACGTCACCCTCCGAGTCCCGGGCGCTGATGAGCTTAATATCGAGGGCCGGTTCTCCCTTTAGCAGCTCGTGGCGCATGGTTTTTAGCTTTTGGCTGAGAATAGCGCTGTTAAGCACGAGACGGCTGATATCTTCCAGAACGCGGAGCCCTTCCCTCGTGCGGTTGAGATTAGCGTCGATAACGCGGCGTATCTCCTGCGGCATTGCCTCTGGTGAAGCCATTTTTTAACCGCTCCCAAGGGCTAATTCTAACATAATCAGGGTTAGCTGGTAAACAGGCATTTTGGTTCCGGGCGCCGGCTAGTCCCCGCTTACCGCGTTTTCCGTAAGCTCGATGCGTAGCGGCCTCCCCTCCCGCCCCAGCTCCACGGCCACGATGTCGATACGCCACAATGGGGCCGGCGCATCGAGGGTCTGCTGGTAGTGCCAGGCGGTGGCTATCAGGTGCTCCTTCTTGGCGGGGGTGATGGACTCTTCCGGGGTGCCGAAGTTAAGGTTCCTTTTGGTTCTCACCTCAACGAAGACGAGGCAGTCTTGGTCCCGGGCGATAATATCAATCTCACCGTGGGGGCAGCGGTAGTTGGTCTCCAGGATACGGTAGCCGCGATTGGTAAGAAATTCGCGGGCTAGCTTCTCCCCCAGGATGCCGGTCTCGCGGCGTCTCATAGCGCGGCGGCCTCCCTGACCGGCCGGAAGGAACGGCGGTGGATGGGGCACGGCCCCCGCTGGCGCAGGTAGAGCAGGTGCTCCCTGGTGCCGTAGCCCTTGTGCCGCGCCAGGCCGTAGCCGGGGTAGACCCGGTCGAGCTTAACCATAAAGCGGTCGCGGGCTACCTTGGCCATGATAGAGGCGCAGGCAATGGAGAAGCACAGCCGGTCGCCGTTGGTTATCCCTTTCTGGGGGAGCGATATATCCGGCAGGCGCAGGTGGTCGATAAGGAGGTACTCCGGCGGCTGTAAGAGCTGGCTAACCGCCTGCTTCATGGCAAGTAGGGTCGCCTTAACGATATTCTGTGAGTCTATCGTCTCGGCGGTAATCATGGCGGTGCCTACCGAGACGGCGACCTCGCTTATCTGCCGGAAGAGGTACTCGCGCCGGGCCGGACTCAGCAGCTTGGAGTCCCTTACCTCATCCGCCCAGGGGGTAGTTAGCGGGTGGGGCATGATGACGGCGGCGGCGACCACCGGGCCGGCCAGAGCACCCCTGCCGGCTTCGTCGATACCGGCTAGCAGCCGGTATCCCTGGGCCATGAGGTTATTCTCCTCGGCTAGGGACGGCCTGACGGTCCCCCGGCATTTAGATGGTCTCATTCCAGACTCTCCTCGATGATGCCCCCGCCCAGAGCGGTATCGCCCTGATAGAAGACGATGGCCTGTCCCGGAGCCACCGCCCGCTGCGGCTCATGGCACTCGACCTCGGCGCTCTCTCCATTAAGCGATAGCGTTATCGGGGTCTCCGGCGCCCGGTAGCGAATCCGGGCGCTTATCCCGGCTAGGTTCACTGGTGGTTTCCCCGCTACCCAGCTCAGCTTCCCGGCGCTGAGGCGACGGCTCAGGAGCTGGCTCTCGCTGCCGACCACCAGCCGGTTATTCTCGGTGTCGAGCCGGAGCACGTAGCGGCGCCCGGCGGTGCTTAAGCCCAGCCCCTGGCGCTGCCCCACTGTGTAGTTGATAAGACCGTGGTGCTCTCCCAAGACTTTCCCGTCCGTATCGGTGATGTCTCCCGGTTCGCTCGGGAGGTAATCGGCTAAAAATGTCCGGTAGTCACCGTCCGGGACGAAGCAGATATCGTGGCTCTCCGGCTGACCGGCGGGGCTCAAGCCTCTTTCTTCAGCCAGCTTCCTGACCTCTATCTTCCTCCGACTGCCTAAGGGGAATAGTAAGGATGATAGCTCGCTCTGTCCCAGGGAGTAGAGGAAGTAGGACTGGTCTTTGGCCGCCTCGGCGGCCTTGAGCAGGCGGCAGCCCTCTACCGATGCTTCGACCCGGGCGTAGTGCCCGCTGGCTAGGTAGTCGGCGCCCATTTCCCGGGCTCTCTCTAAGAGATACCCGAACTTGATGTATTTATTGCACACCGGGCACGGGTTTGGTGTCCGTCCCTGTCCGTATTCCCGGCAGAAGTAGTTCACCACCCGGTCGTGAAACTCGCTTTCCAGGTTGAGTTCGTGGAGGGGTATATCGAGCATGCGGCAGATCTGCGCCAACCTGGCGAGATTGTCCTGGTAGGTGGGGTCGGCCCACAGCTTTAAGTGGATGCCGAAGACCTCGTAGCCGGCGTCTCTAAGCAGCGCCGCCGCCAGCGACGAGTCCACCCCGCCGCTCATCGCCACGGCCACCTTTTCCCTGGGCATTTCGCTCACTTCGGCCCTTTGGAGAGTAGCTGGCTTACCCTGGGCCAGATTAGTTCGGCTATCTTCTCCTTGCTCTGGGTGCCGTCTATCACCAGCCAGCGCTCGGGCTCGCTCTGCGCCAGCTTAAGGTAGCCCTCCATCACCCGGCGGTGGAAGGCGAGCTCTTCCTGCTCGAAGCGGTCGGGCTTTTCTGACCTCTTGCGCTTGAGTCCGTCGCTTACCGGCACGTCCAGGAGCACGGTGAGTTCAGGCTTCAGCCCCTGAGTAGCGGCCCGGTTGATGCAGGTGACCATCTCTAAATCGAGCCCCCGCCCGTAGCCCTGGTAGACCGTGGTGGAGTCGTCGTAGCGGTCACTGATGACGGTCTTCCCCTCTTTGAGGCCGGGGATTATTATCTCGGCCACCGACTGGGCACGGGCGGCGTTAAACAGGAGGAGCTCGGTGATGGGCGTTATCTTCCTGGTGTCGCCCCACTTGAGCCAGTGCCCCAGCTTCTTCCCGAAGAGCGTGCCGCCGGGCTCGCAGGTAAGCACCGCCGGAATGGCCAGCTTTACCAGCCGCTGGTGCAGCAGCTTGGACTGGGTGCTCTTGCCGCTGCCCTCGCCGCCCTCAAAGGTAATGAATAAAGGCATGTTAATCCTATCCCTTAGTCCCTTCCCTTTAGCAAAGGGAAGGGAATTATTTTAGTAGAGAGGGGCTAAACTCCTCTTTCTTGGTATTAGAACCATGTCTGATTCTTTCCCCTAATTTCCCAGGGTGTCTTAAGCGCCTACGAGGTTTTGATTCGAAACCGGGTAGCATTGCTAAACGCTTACTATACGGTTGTTTTCTAGCCCACGGGTTATGGATGAAATTTACTATAGCTGCGATTAAAAAGCCAATTGATATAAAAAACAGGGCAGGCCAGCAAGATGTTCTTAGGGATGTCGCACATGCCAAGCTGCCTAAGAAGAAGCCGAAGCCCCACATGCTAAGGTTGAGGGAATATGTTCTAGATTTTGCGGCTTCTCTTAGTTTTTTAACAATATCACGCCATCTCCTATGGACTTTGGTATTTCTAGGGAATGAAATGGCAGTTGCGTCTGCAATAGTGGCCTGGTTTTTGAAGTTGGAGCGCAGGGTAATAAAGGTGGCAAGAAAAAGCACCTCAATCGTACCCAGGACACCGTAAATCACGTCAAAATTATATAATATAATCTGGGAGCAGCACATTTCAGCTTATTCCCTTTGTTCTCTGGTTTCTCTCTATCTGAAAATCCTCACCCGTCTATTCGGGTCTTTGCCGGTGCTTTGGGAGAGCAGGGCGTTTCGCTCGGCGATGAGGTGCTGCAGCCGCCGGATGTAGGCGCTCTGCGGGCTGAGCTCCACCGATTCCCCTCCGTCCTTAACCTGGGCCACGGCTTCTTCGGCCTCGTTGAGGGCCGCCTTGATGGAGTGTGCTTTGGGGGGGCTGTCGGTGGTGGGGTGGAGCTCGTTGAGGAGCTGCCGTATCTGGTGCGGCG
>JAFGFP010000061.1 GCA_016931015.1 Dehalococcoidales bacterium | reverse complement strand
GCCAGCGCGCCCTCGTTTATGGCTTCGTTGACCCCTTTCTCCACCGCCGGGATGTAGTTCTTGGGGATAGTCCCGCCCACTATCCGGTCGACGAACTCGTGACCGCTGCCGCGCGGCAGTGGCTCAACCTCCAGACGGACGTGCCCGTATTGACCGTGCCCGCCGGTCTGCTTCTTGTGCTTGTATTCGGCCCTGGCGGGGGCGGTAATCGTCTCTTTGTAGGGAACCTTCGGGGTATCCAGGGTTACGTTAACCCCGAATTTACGCTGCATCTTATCGGCGGCTACCTCAAGCTGGGTCTCGCCTATTCCGGAGAGAATGGTCTCGTTGGTGTCTGTATCGCGGTGAATCCTTAAGGTCGGGTCTTCCTCGACGATGCGGGTCAGGGCGGTGCCCAGCTTGTCCACGTCGGCTTTAGCCTTGGGGTGTACCGCCTCGCTGAAGACCGGCTCGGGGAAGATGGGGGGGGGCAGTTTCAGCGGCTTATCGCGGCTGGCCAGGGTGTCTCCGGTGTTGGTCAGGCTCAGCTTGGCGACTCCACCGATGTCCCCGGCGCCGAGCTGCTCTACCGGCTCCTGGGTTTTACCCCTCAGGATGAAAAGCTGGCCCAGGCGTTCCTGTTCCCCGCGGCTCACGTTCCATACCTGGGAGTTACTCTCGATGGTGCCGCTGTAGACCCGGAAGTAGGTGAGCTTACCGACGTAGGGGTCGGCGCTGGTCTTGAATACCAGGGCGGCCAGGGGGCCGTCCGGGTCGGGCTGGAGTTTCTCCTTCCCGCCGCCGGTGGCTACCTCTCGCTCTTTGGGCGAGGGCAGGTAACTTAGGGCCGTGTCCAGCAGCGCTTTAGTGCCTATATTCTGAGTGGCCGCGCCGGCCAGGATGGGCACGATACGCCCGCTCTTCACCCCTTCGCGCAGGCCGTTGGTTAGCTCCTCGAGGTTGAGTTCCTCGCCGCCGAGGTACTTTTCGATTAGCTGGTCGTCGATTTCGGCGATAGCCTCAATCAGCTTCTCCCGCAAAGAGTTGACCTGGGCCTCCAGCTCGGTGGGGATTTCCCCCTCCTTGGGCGGGGCGCCGGTGTAGCTCTTCAGGGTGAGCAGGTCGACCACTCCCTGAAAGTCGTTCTGGGAGCCGATGGGGAGCTGGATGGGGACGCACTTAGTGCCGAACTTCGCCTGAATCTGGTCTACCGTACGCATAAAGTCGGCGTTCTCGCGGTCCATCTTGTTCACCAAGAAAAGGCGGGCCAGCCCGGCTTCCTCGCTGTATCCCCAGACCTGCTCCGTACCGACCTCAACCCCGGAGGCGGCGCAGACCACGATTACCGCTCCCTCGCTGACCCGGATGGCCGTTCTCACCTCACCGACGAAGTCGGTGTAGCCGGGGGTATCGAGCAGGTTGAACTTGGTATCCTGCCACTCGCAGGGGAGCGTCGTCAGGTTGAGGCTGATGCGGCGCTTTACCTCGTCGGGGTCGTAGTCCGAGACCGTCGTCCCGTCGTCCACCTTGCCCAGTCGGGTGGTCGCCCCGGCCGTGAACAGTGCGGCTTCGGTGAGGGATGTCTTACCGGCGCCGCAGTGGGCCAGCAGCACAATATTGCGGATATTCTCCGGGCCATACTTCTTCATCGAATCACCTGCTCCCCTGGTTTATTCTCCCCCTATTATAATTATAGTCGCTAAATACGGCAAGTAACCGGGCTCCGGCGGGCTTGATTTAGGCTAAAGCCCGAAGGTCGCTTTAAGGAAGCGGCCGATTTTCCACTGGATAAGCGGGTACCACAGCCAGATGGTGATGTGGCCGCCGGGGAGCCAGGAGATAGCCGGCCGGCCGCTTGCCTCCCAGAAATCGAGGGTCGCCTCTTTGGGGATGACCTCGTCCCGGCGTGCGTTTATCATCAGCAGGGGGCGATCGCGGAGGTAGCCGGCGTAGGTCAGGGCGTCGATGAGAAAGCCCCGCTGCGCCGGTTCCACCATCTCCCAGCCCTTCTCGGCCACCTTGTTGAGATAGCTGGAGTAACTCTCCTGCTGGGCCCGGAACTCGGCCTCGGTGTGCCGGAAGCCCCACCTCTTGGGTAGTGTCTTACTCAGGTAGGCAATCTTCTCCAGGTTACCGCCGCTGATAATCAAGACCCCGGCGCGCAGGCGCTGGTCTACCCCCATAGCGATGGCGGAGATAAAACCGCCGAAGCTTATGCCGACCACCGCTATCTTTTGGCTGTCAAGCTCATCCCGGGTTTCGGCCCAGTCGATTACCTGGCGGACGTCGATTACCGAGATGCGGTAGTTCTCGAACCACTCGTCCGAGCTGAGGCGGCTGGGTTGTTCCGGGGGCATGCGGCTTGAGTGCAGCACTAAATACAAGACGAAGCAGGCTATCCCCCGGCCGGCCAGATACCGGGCCAGGAGCTTCATGGGAATCACACTGCGGTCACCCAGCCCGTGAACGAGTATTGCTAAGGGGAGCTTATGGCCAGTACTGCGGGGCCGGAAGTACTCGCCGCGGACGGTGTTACTCTTCTCGTGGCGGGTGGGGTGGGCGGTCGGGAAGGCGACCGCGTACTGCTGCCAGCCACGGGTTTCCTTGGTCAGCTTGGTTACGAAATCCGGGGTATCGGCCCGGTAGCTATAGGGATTTATCATCTCTAGACCGTGTCTTACCCGTTACTGCGCCGCTTTCTGGCGCTCCCGGTAGGCCCTGGTATAGCGCCGCGCGTACTCGTCGCGGTTAAGGAGGAGGTCGCCGGCCAGTACTATGGGGCGTACCTTGGCGGCGTCCGCGATAAGGCAGCTCACCCCGGCGGCGATAACCATGGCAGCGAAGGCGTCATTAATTAGGCTGCGGTCGGGCATCCCGAAGGAGACGTTACTGGCCCCCAGGGTCGTGTTTACCCCCAGCTCGCTCTTGATGCGCCGGGCGGTTTCCATGATGACCAGGGCGGACTTGGGGTCGGCGCCCACGGCAAAGAGCAGGCAGTCGATGACGACGTCCTCGCGGGGGATGCCGACGGTCTCGGCGCGCGCGATAATCTTATGGGCGACGGTCAGCCGGCTCTCGACGTCCTTGGGAACCCCTGATTCGTCCTGCACCAGGCCGATAACCGCCGCTCCGTGCTCCTTAACCAGGGGTAAGACCGTCTTCAGCGAGTGCTCCTCACCGGTGACCGAGTTGACCAGCGGCTTACCCGGGCAGACCTTGAGGGCGGCGGCCAGGGCTTCGTGGTTTGGGCTGTCAAGGCACAGGGGTACGTTCACCGCCTCCGCGACCAGCGTTACCACCTGGGGGAGCAGGCTCACCTCGTCGACCCCGGTGGTGGCCACGTTAATATCGATGATATCCGCCCCGGCTTTAACCTGGGCGATAGCTTCCTCGCGGATAATCTCCAGGTTTCCGGCCCGGAGCGCTTCCGACATCCTTTTCTTCCCGGTGGGATTAATGCGCTCCCCGATGATTACGGTGGGCCGGTCGTGGCTGATGACCACCTCCCTGGTAGCGCTGGCAACCCTGGTTTCCATTGGCCTATCTCCTTTCTCCCCCCGTGTCGCAGGCGGTATTTCCCCAGGTGGCCCGCCCGCTCGTTGGCCGTTACCGGCGAGATGGTGCCCGATAGGATCCTCACCTTACAGGCGTGGCACGTCCCCCGGCCGGCGCAGAGACTGGTAATGTCGAGACCGTCCCGGGCGGGCAGCGCCCCCGGCGGCCGACGGGCTCAAAATCAATAGTGTAAGCTGTCATAGGTCTTGTAAATTATAGGTTCGGGGCTCCGGTTCTGCAAGGGCCGGGTAGCGCTTAGGCGGTTCCGGCCGGGGGTAACAAAAGAAAGATAGGCGGCGCTTTACACGGCGTTATTACTCCAGATAGTCTTTCAGGCGGCGGCTGCGGCTGGGGTGGCGCAGCTTACGCAGCGCCTTGGCTTCGATCTGGCGGATTCGCTCTCTGGTGACGTTGAACTCCTTACCAACCTCCTCCAGGGTGCGGCTGCGTCCGTCTTCGAGGCCGAAGCGGAGCTGTAGCACCCGCTGCTCGCGGGGGGTGAGGGTGGAGAGCACGTCGTCGATTTGCTCCTTGAGTAGCTGCCGGGAGGCGGCGTCGGGGGGCGGCAGGGCGTTACGGTCCTCGATAAAATCACCGAGGTGGCTGTCCTCCTCCTCGCCGATGGGCGACTCTAAGGATATCGGCAGCTGAGCCACCTTGATTATCTCTCGTACCTTTTCCGGTGGGGTGGAGAGCTCCTCGCCGATTTCCTTGGGGGTCGGCTCGCGGCCCCGTTCCTGGGCCAGGCGGCGGCTCACCCTCAAGAGCCGGTTGATGGTCTCAATCATGTGCACGGGGACGCGGATGGTGCGGGCCTGGTCGGCGATGGCCCGGGTGATGGCCTGGCGAATCCACCAGGTGGCGTAGGTGCTGAATTTATACCCCCGGCGGTAGTCGAACTTTTCCACCGCCTTTATCAGGCCGATGTTCCCTTCCTGAATGAGGTCGAGCAGCGACATGCCGCGGCCGACGTGCTTCTTGGCCACGCTGACCACCAGGCGCAGGTTGGCCTTGATGAGGTGGTTTTCGGCCTGCTCTGCGTCGTACTCGATTTTGTCCAGATAGGCTTCGAGCTGCGGCTCGAGAGCCGATAGGGAACGGGAGAGGTCGTCGCTAGTCACCCGTCTTTCCAGGTCGTCCAGGGAGACGTCGTCGCCGATGGTCTGAAGCACTTCCTCGGGCAGCAGGCTGGAGTCTAGGGAAAGCTTTATAATGATCTGCTCCGCTTCCGCCAGGGAGCTACCCGTCTCTGCGGTAACCATCGCCAGCAGCGGCGGGTCTATTTCACCGTCGATATTGCTGCGGAGCTCGTCGTTAGCGATTACCTCTCTCAGGCTGGCGGTTGGGGAGATGCCCGGTTTTTCCAGAATGAGGCGGATGAGGCGGCTGTTACCCGCTATCTCCTCGAGCATGCTGAGCACTATCTCCGCCGCCGATGGCTGTTTGAAGTGCGTCTGGAAGTGGTCCTGCTTTATCTCGCTGACGCGCTTTCCCCGGGCAATCTTTCGAGATAGCACCTGTTCGTCGGCGGCGGTGAGCAGCGACACCCTGCCGATTTCGTGCAGGTAGATGCGCACCGGGTCGTCGGCAATCTCCTGCTCTTCCGGCTGAACCGGGGGGATATCTATCTCCTCGGCGGTCTCGGTAGTGTGGAGCTCGCTGCCCGCCTTTGGTGGCGTGACTTCTGCCTCGTCAGTCTGGTCTTCCGGTGAAAATTCCGGAGACTCCTTGTCGTTTTCCGGGTTCATTCCTTGGCTCCTTGGCTTTTGGCTTGATGCCTCGTTTGTCTGAATACCTCCAGCAGTTGGGCGCTGGGTTCTATGCCCTCGGCCTCCAGTTTGGCTAAATCAGCCCCGGCGCCGCCCGTCTCCGCCTCGAGGGCAAATATCTCCGCCCGCCTTACCTCCAGGCCCTGGAGGTATTTCTTTCTCAGGTTGAGAACGCAGTCGGCGTATCTCCGCTCGATCTGATTGGTCGGCACCGCCTTCTTCTTCAGGTAATCCAAGAGATAATCGAAGTGCTCCAGAAGGGTGGGGTCGAGGCTCGCCTTTAATACCGAGAGGTCTTCGGCCTTCTGCCAGCCGGTGAAGATTTCGCGGTTCTCGCTGTTCTCGAAGTGCTCGGGCGAGGGCTGTGCCTGGTATCCCTTAAGCTCCGGGTGCTGGAGGAGGAGGGCCAGGCAGTACTCCTCGACCGGGCGGGAGGTAATTGAGGGTGGTACCGGGCTAACGGCCTCCTGTTTCGGCGCTTTATACCGGCTCGGGGTCTGTTTGAGCCGGGCTAGCTCCGCTTCCAGGCGGCGCTCGTCCACGTTAACCAGGCTGGCCAGCTTCTGGAGGTAGTGGGCCTGGCGTATCGGGTTCTTTATCGCGGAGATGACCGGGAGCAGCCGGTCCGTAGCCAGGGTCTTATCCCTGGCCGAGGTCATATCGAGTCCGGCGGTAGTCATATCGAAGGTGTAATCGATTACCGGCTGCGCCTTATCCAGGAGCTGCTGCCAGCGGGTGGGTTCCTCCCGGATAACGTCGTCGGGGTCTTTACCTTCGGGTGGGGTGATAACCCTTACCTCGGCATCGAGGATATTCTCGTAGCCCACGCAGCGCAGCATGGCTTCCCTGCCGGCCTCGTCGGCATCCAGGGCCAGGATTAGGTTTCGGGAGAGCCGCTTCAGGGTGTTGATTTGGGATTCGGTGACTGCGGTGCCCATGGCGGCAATCGCGTTATCGAAGCCGTTCTGGTGGGCGGTGATAACGTCCATGTAGCCCTCCATCATCACCGTAAAGTCCCGCTCCCTTATAGCCGGGGCGGCCAGGTTTATCCCGTAGAGGGTATGGCTCTTATCGAAGACCAGCGTCTGGGGGGAGTTAAGGTACTTGGGCATGGAGTCGTCGTCGAGCGCCCTGGCCCCGAAGCCGGTGACGTTTCCCTTAAGGTCGCATATCGGGAACATCAGCCGGTTGCGGAAATAGTCGTGGGATTTACCGCCCTCCGCCTCTCTTGTCAGGCCGGCGGCCGCCAGTTCTTCCGGGGCGTAGCCGATCTCCGTCAGGTGCTGCTTTAGGGCTTCCCAGCTATTCAGGCTGAGGCCCAGCCTAAACTTGGCTAGGGTTTCCGCCGAAAGCCCGC
Source organism: Dehalococcoidales bacterium (assembly GCA_016931015.1). Lineage (GTDB taxonomy): Bacteria > Chloroflexota > Dehalococcoidia > Dehalococcoidales > UBA5760 > UBA5760. Next base: position 7,174 of record JAFGFP010000061.1, on the reverse strand, counting down.
GTCCGGCGACATAGCTTCGCGCCTTTTCCCCGGCCTTAGCGTTAAGGAGCAAGTCGTGAAAATACTGGGCGGCGGCTTCGTTAATCTGGTAGAGCCTTTCCCGCTCCTCTCTCTTAGCGCTCGGTTCTACCCTGGTGGGCAGGCTGACCCCGGCCCTCTCGGCGAGGATACGGAGCGCCTCTCCGAAGTCGATATTCTCCTTCTTCATGATGAAGGAAAAGACGTCGCCGCCGGTAGCGCAGGCGCCGAAGCAGTGCCAGCTCCCCTGCTCCGGATAGACGAAGAACGAGGGGTGCTTTTCGCTGTGGAAGGGACACAGGCCCCTGAAGTTGTGCCCCGATTTGGTCAGGGTGACGTACTGGCCGATAACCTCGACGATGTCGGTCCGCTGCTTTACCTCGTCGATAACGCTCATCTGGCTATTTACCCCTTACCGGCGCTAGCGCCTCGGCTTTTCTCAGGGCGTAGTGGTCGGTCATGCCGGCGATGTAGTCGACCACCCCCCGCGCCGTATCGACGCGGTCGAGGCGGTACTCCGGCGGCATTTCGTCGGCGTGCTCCCCGAAGTAGCTGTAAAGCTGGCGGACGACCTCTTTGGCTCTTTCCGATTCCTTCTGTACGGAGCGTATCTCGTAGACCCGCTCGAAGAGGAACTTGCGCAGGGTGTCGGTAGCGCTAAGCACCTCGGGGCTCATGGCGATAGCCGGTTTTTCTTGAGTTTTAGTAAGGCCGGTGGCCGCCCACGACTTTTCTATAATATCACTAACCATGGTGTTGATGCGCTGTGAGTGGGTCAGCCCCAGCACCTGGATGGCCGAGAGCGGGAGCTCCCCCTCGGTGATAATCCCGGCTCTGACCGCGTCCCCGATATCGTGGTTAATGTAGGCCACGACGTCGGCGATGCGGCATACCTTGCCCTCCAGGGTGGCCACCTCCCCCCAGTCCTGCTCAAGCGTCTCCAGCTCCGTCTTGGAGTGGTTCAGAATGCCGTCGCGTACCTCCCAGGTAAGGTTGAGGCCGCGCCCCTCCTTTTCCAGGAGGTCGACCACGCGCAGGCTCTGCTCGTTGTGCCGGAAGCCTTTGGGGTAGAGTTCATCGAGCACGTCCTCACCCACGTGGCCGAAGGGGGTGTGTCCCAAATCATGTCCCAGGGCGATAGCCTCCGTCAGGTCTTCGTTCAGGTTCAGGGCGCGGGCGATGGTGCGGGCTATCTGGGAGACCTCCAGGGTGTGGGTGAGGCGGGTGACGTAATGGTCGCCCAGCGGAGCGATGAAGACCTGGGTCTTGTGCTTGAGGCGGCGGAAGGCCTTACAGTGGATGATACGGTCCCGGTCGCGCTGAAAGGCGGTGCGTATCGGGCAGGGCTCTTCCGGCCGGGCGCGGCCCCGCGATAGCTGACTCCTGGCGGCGTGAGGGGAGAGCCCCTCCTCCCTTTTCTCGGTTATCTGGCGAATGTTAAGCTGTTCAATCATTAAGCTTCAGCTTCGCCTCTGCCTTGGCGATTATCCTGCGGGTGGTGCCAATCATGTCCGGGCTTACCGATACCGAGGTAATGCCCCACTCCACCAGCTTCTCGGTGAGCTCGGGGTATACCGAGGGCGCCTGACCGCAGATAGACGAGGTAACCCCCAGGCTCTTGGTCACCTTAATCGCCCGCTCCAGAGCCATCATTACCGCCTCGTCCCGCTCGTCGAACTCCTCGGCGAGGGTGGCGTTATCTCTATCGACCCCCAGGATAAGCTGGGTTAGGTCGTTAGAGCCGATGGATATGCCGTCGATACCGACCTTAAGAAACTTCTCCAGCAGGAAGATATTGGAGGGCACCTCGACCATCATCCAGATTTTGAAGTCCTCGGAGCGCTTAAGGCCCTCCGCTTCCATTATCTTTACCGTCTGCGCCAGCTCGTTAACGGTGCGCACGAAGGGAATCATAACCCACAGGCCGGGGTAGCTCTGGCGCACCTTCTTGATGGCGGCCAGCTCCAGCTTGAAGACCTCGACGTCCTTGACGTAGCGGGCGGCCCCCCGGTAGCCGAGCATGGGGTTTTCCTCGGTCCCCTCGTAGTTCTCGCCGCCGGTAAGCGACCGGTACTCGTTGGTCTTAAAGTCGTTGGTGCGGTAGACCACGGGGCGGGGGTGAAACGCTTGGGCGAAGGTGGTGATGCCTGCGGCGAGCTTGTCGATAAACTCGCCGCCCCGGTTCTGGCTGAGCATGTAGTTGGGGTGCTCGCCGATGTGGGCCATCATGAACTCGGCCCGAAGCAGGCCGACCCCGTCCACGTTGCGGGTGGCCACCCGGTCGGCTAGCTCCGGCTGCGCTAAGTTGACGTAGACCCTGGTTTTGGTCTTGATTGATTCCTGGAAGAGGGTGGAGACGGAGGAGGTCTTGATACGGCGGGTTACCTTGCCTTCGTAGACCTTGCCGTGCGAGCCGTCCACGGTGATTACCTGCCCGTCGCTTAGGGTGGTAGTCGCCTCCTCGGCGCCGACGACGCAGGGGATACCCAGCTCCCGGCTGACGATGGCGGCGTGGGCCGTCCGCCCCCCGCGGTTGGTGACGATAGCCGCTGCCCTTTTCATGGCCGGCACGAAGTCGGGGGTGGTCATTTCGGTAACCAGGATGTCGCCGTCGTGCACCCGGTCTATCTGGGAGGCGTCGGGGATGGTCTTTACCGGCCCGGAGGCAATACCGGGACTGGCGGCCACCCCGGAGAGAAGCACCGGAGCCTTGATTTCCGGCTCCGCCTCGATGGTCTCCTTGATGGTGGTCACCGGCCGGGTCTGCAGGATGAATATCTTTTTGTTTTCCTTGGCCCACTCGATGTCCTGAGGGAAATCGTAGTGGTATTCTATCTGTTTCCCGATCCAGGCCAGCTTGGCGATGTCGGTGTCGGACAGTTTCTGCAGGGACTGCTCCGAGCTCGGCACCGGGGCCCAGATGTTGGTGCTTACGTCACTGGCCTCCGGGTTGCGGATGAGCTGGCGGTCCTGGCGGCTCAGCTTTTTGGAGCTTATGGTCAGGCTTTCTTTGTCTAAGACGTAGAGGTCGGGGTTTACCTCTCCCGAGACGATGGCCTCGCCCAGGCCGAATATCGCTTCGATGACAATCTTGCTTCGGTCGCTGGTTACCGGCTCAATGGTGAACATGACCCCGGAGGACTCGGACTGCACCATTCTCTGCACCGGCACGGCAATGCCCACCTGGAAGTGGTCGAAGCCCTGCTGCTCCCGGTAGAAGATGGCGCGGGCTTCGAAGAGGGATGCCCAGCACCCCTGAACCGCGGCCACCACTTCCTTTTCCGTGCGCAGGTTGAGGTAGGTGCGCTGCTGGCCGGCGAACGAGGCTTCGGGCAGGTCTTCGGCGGTGGCAGAAGAGCGCACCGCAACCAGCCCCCCACCCATCTTTTGGTAGGCTTCCCGAATCTCGGCGGCTAGCTCCGCGGGCATCTTGGCGTCGAGGATAACCTGCTGCACCTTCCGGGCAATCTCCTGGAGCTGCTTACTGTTGTTAGTGTCCGCCGGGTGCAGTAGCTGGCGAATCTGGTCGCTGATTTTCGCCTGCTCCAGGAAGTCGAAGTAGGCGGCGGCGGTGACGATGAAGCCCGGCGGCACCGGGACGCCGGCGTTGGTCAGCTCGCCGAGGTTAGCCCCCTTCCCGCCCACAATGGGGATGTCCTTTTTGGTGACCTCATTGAACCAAACGATGGTCTTTTGACCTTCACGCATGATTAAAGGGGCCTCCTTTTCCGCTCGACTTTGGGGGGGCAGCGCGAGGTGGCACTCTGTTGTAGCATATTATTATACCATATACCATGAATATAGCATAAAGCAGGCGGTCGGGCCCGGCGGTTTCGGGTAAGCGCGCTCGCTCCGCACCCATTTTTCTTATTTGACAGTACCCGTTGCGATGTTTAGAATTAGACTATCCGAGAAGAGGAGGGGTGTGGCCGATGATAGAGATGACAATCGACAGCATCCGGGTTAGTCTCATGAACTACCAGCGGGTGGTGATTCTTAAGGAAAAGGGCGCCGAACGCTACCTGCCCATCTGGATTGGGGCGGCCGAGGCCGATGCCATCGCCGTTAAGCTGCAGGACGTCTCCGTACCCCGACCCTTGACTCACGACCTGCTGCAATCGATGATCGATGTTCTGGGAGCCAGTGTCAAGTCTATCATTGTCAGCGACCTCAAAAACGATACCTTCTATGCCCGGATTCTGCTGAACGTCGATGGTGGGGAGGTGGAGGTTGACTCGCGGCCCAGCGACGCCTTGGCACTGGCGGTGAGGGCCGGGGTGGCTATCTACGCCGAGGAGGCGGTCCTGGACAAGGCCGGCATCTTCTTGGATAAGGAAACGGGTAAGCCGATAGCCGGCGAAGCGGAGCCGGGCCTCGCCGAGGGCAAGGGTAAGGCGCTCAGCGAAGAAGAGAAGAAAAAGCTCTCCGCCTTTTACGATTTCATTAACACCCTCGACCTGGATGACTTCGACAAGCGTAAGTCCTAAGTCGGCGGCTACCTCTTCGAGTTCAGGTCGAGCAGTCCCTCTATAGGCTCGATGACCATGCGTCGTTTCTCAAGGTCGATCGAGGTAACCACGTCCTCGATGGCGGGAATCAGAATCTCTCCCCGGTTTCCTTTAACGAGATAGGTGTCGTTACCCTGTGAGGATTGAATCTCGGTGACCTCGCCCAGTAGCTCCCCGCCGCTGGTCCAGACCGTAAGGCCGATAATCTGAAAGAGGTAATACTCTCCCTCGGGTAGCGCCTTAAGCTGGCTCCGGGGTATCTCTAGGGACTTTCCCCTTAGCTTCTGGGCGGCGGCGGCGCTGTCAACGCCGCTTAACTTGATGATGACCTTGCCTTTGTGCCACTGGGCGCTTTCGATGGCTACCGGCTGGTGGTTCAGGTAGACCCTCTCGCCGGGGTCGAAGCGTTGGGGGAAATCGGTGGCTAAGGCTACCCTGATTTTACCCCTGACTCCCCACGGGGCCAGGATTTGCCCGATGGTGATGTATTCCGGTTCGGCTGTGCTCATGCCTCTTCGGGGCCGGTTTGATTTTCCGGCCGGGCTCATCTTATGGAGGCTTATCCGAATCCTGAGTAACTCCGTCCTCTTGAGTGCTCACTAAAAATCCCCTCTCTTTTTAGGGTGAAAGAAGATAGAACCGGAGAGGGGATTTTCCTCATTTTTAGTGGCTGATTACGGCACTCGGGGTTATCAGAGAATCTCCAGAGTAGCTCTGGTCCCGGCTTTAGCGGCTTTCACCCTGATTAAGGTGCGGATGGCAGCCGCGATTCGGCCCTGCTTACCGATGACTCTACCCTTGTCCTCGTCGGCGACCTGGAGGGTGAACTTAGTGCCTTCTTCGTTGGTTTCCTCGGTGACTACTACGTCATCAGGCGAGTTGACGATTGATTTGGCGATGTATTCAATTAGTTCCTTCATGTCATCTCCTTGACTTTTTTGAACTTTTCCCAAATGCCTGTTTTTGAGAGTAGCCTGGTAGTAGTCGCTGTCGGTTGGGCCCCCTGAGCCAGCCAGTGCAGGGCTTTCTCTTCGTCAATGACTACTGTTTCGGGGTCGGTCAAGGGATTATAGTGTCCAATAGTTTCGATAAACGCCCCGTCGCGGGGGGCGCGAATATCGGCTACCACCACGCGGTAGCTCGGTCGCTTTTTGGCACCGACGCGCCGTAATCTAATTTTTACCACTTCCCGGTGACCTTCCTAGTTGTTGAATGACTTGTCTATTATGCGCTATTAGCTGTTAACTGTCAATAGCGAACAATTTCTAGTGTGATAAATTGCCACCGAGGTGGCTAAATGCCTATAATCAGGTTATGAAGGTAACCGAGCTACACGGCTGGCAGGTCGGCATCCCCGAGGCCCGGGAGATACAGAGGGGCCTGGCGAAGAGGGTATCCCGGAGCGGCGATGTAGAAACCCCCCGCTTTATCGCTGGGGTTGATATATCCGTAGGGAGGGGGGTGGCGCTGGCTACCGGGGCCGTGGTCGTTTTATCCTACCCGGAGCTTAAGGTCGTGGAGGTAAGATTGTCCCGGAGCCGGCTCAGGCTTCCCTACATCCCGGGCTTGCTCTCCTTCCGGGAGGCGCCCCTGATACTGGATGCCTGCTGGAGCCTGGAAAGGGTGCCCGACCTTATCCTGGTTGACGGGCAGGGAATCAGCCACCCGCGGCGATTGGGGCTGGCCTCTCACCTGGGACTGTTTCTCGATACCCCGACTATCGGCTGTGCCAAGTCGCGGCTCTGCGGTCAGCACGAGGCGCTGGCTGCGGAGGCTGGCAGCCGTGTTGAGGTGGTGGATGAGGGAGAGACTATCGGCGTGGCGCTACGCACCAAAACCGGCGTTAAGCCGGTCTATGTTTCCATCGGGCATAGGCTCAGCCTTGAGTCGGCTGTTGGCTGGGTGCTAAAATGCTGTCGGGGCTACCGCTTGCCGGAGCCCACCCGGCTTGCCCATCTGGCGGCGGGGGGAAATCTGGGACCGTAAGGAGAGACCCAGGCGGGGGTAAGATGCAGGAAATAAAGGACAGTTTAGAGGACTTAAGGACTAGAGTGGCTGCCGCCCTGGTGCATCTTTGACATTGCGGCTCAGGAGAAAGAGGTCAGCCGCTTAGAGAAGGAGTCGGCCAAACCCGACCTGTGGCAGGACCAGGCCCGGGCGCAGAGTATCATGCGCCGCCTGGCGGAGCGGAAGCGGGCGGTCGAGCGGTGGCGCGGCCTGGAGAAAAGGGTCGCCGAGACTGTGGAGTTGGCGTCTCTGGCTGAGGAGGAAGGCGATAGCCAGCTTGAAGCGGGGGTTCAGGCGGAGGTGGATAAGATAGCCGCCGAGCTTGACGAACTGGAGCTGGAGCTGGCCTTTAGTGGTGAGTATGACGAGAGAAACGCTATTCTGTCCGTCCACGCCGGTGCCGGCGGCACCGAGTCTCAGGACTGGGCGGAGATGCTGATGAGAATGTATTTGCGCTGGGCGGAGCGCCGCGGTTATAATGCGGAGGTCTTCGACGTCTCCCCCGGCGATGAGGCGGGCGTCAAGAGCGCCGTTATCGAGGTCGGGGGCGATTATGCCTTCGGCTATCTCAGATCGGAGCGGGGGGTGCACCGGCTGGTTCGCCTCTCCCCCTTCGATGCCGACCACGCCCGGCACACCTC
>JAFGFP010000060.1 GCA_016931015.1 Dehalococcoidales bacterium | reverse complement strand
CAGGTCTTCCTCAATGCCATCAAGGCCATCTCTTCCTTTAAGTGGAAGGGGGTTCCCTTTTCCGCCTGGCTGTTTCGCATCGCCCATAACCAGGTGGTCGACCATCTGAGGAAGACGAGGAAGCGGATTTCGGTGCGTCTCGAGGAGGAGACCCTGGTTGCCAGCGGCGGCGACGACCCGCATGAGGTATTCGGGCGTAAGCTGGACGTCGAGCGGCTGAGCCTGGCGACCAAGAGACTGACGCCGGCCCAGCGGGAGGTAATCTCACTGCGCTTCGCTGGTGATATGTCGGTGGCCGAGGTAGCCAGGCTCATGGGCAGGAGCGAGGGGGCGGTGAAGGCGTTACAGCACAGCGCCATCGTGGCGCTGCGTAAAGTACTGACCGTGGCGTAAGCAAATGAAGAAGAACAACGAATTTGAAAACATTCTGGATGACTGCCTGGGACGGCTGGTCGGGGGCGAGACGGTAGAGCGGTGCCTGGAGAGCTACCCTATGCAGTCGCTTGAGCTTGAGCCGCTGCTGCGTACGGCTCAGGTTGCCCGTGAGGCGTCGGCTATCGTGCCCCGTGCTGAGTTCAGGGCCAGGGCCAGGTACGAGTTCCGTGCGGCGCTCCATGACCGGATGGACCGGAAGGTAAGCCCCCGGTTTTCTCTGAAGCGGGGTTGGGCAGTGGCCCTGATGGTGGTCGGTATCGTGCTCAGTTCCGGGGGGGGTACCGTGCTTGCCGCCAGCGGTAGTATGCCGGACAGCCCCCTTTACCCGGTGAAGCTGGCTACGGAGCGGGTGCAGATGACCCTGACCACCTCTACGGTGGCTAAGGCGCAGCTGTGTGCCCAGCAGGCTGACATAAGGGTGTCCGAGCTAATCTATATGGCATCTAAAGGCGATAACCAGCAGGTGGAAGCGGCCACCGTGCGGCTGGATGAGAAGCTGATGACGCTGGTGGCGCTGGTCTCGCCAGCGGATGAAGCCGTAGCGTGGAATGACGAGCCGCGGGTGCTCACCGAAGAGCCGCCGCAGGCGGCCACGGCGCCGGCAGGGGCGGCGTGGCCGACGACGGAGACAGAGCCGACGTCGCCGACGGAGACAGTGCCGGTATCGCCGACCTCTCCGGTTCTGGAAACGACACCGGCTCCGGCCACGACACCGGAACCGCCGTCCGCGGTTGACCTGGGTGATGGTGACAAGGGAAAGAATGATGAGGCCGAGTTAAAGGGCACGCTGACCGGGTATCTGGAGACCCATCCCAGTGCCCTGCGTGATGCCCTCGATAAGGTCTCGCCTTCGGTAAGGCCATCTCTCCTTGAGGCTATCACCATCTCGGAAAACGCCTATCGGGAAGCCCTGGCGGCGATGGACTAGCCCTCCCCTGGCTAAGGGTTGGCGGCTAACGGCTTCCCGGATTACCTCTGTTTGTCACCTAACCAATGGGTGGCTTTCACGTTATCATTTAAGAGGAGGTAATAAATGAACAAAAAATGGCTTTTGGCGGTAATCTTAGCACTGGTGGTGCCGGTGGTTGCCCTGTGCGGCTGTTCCGGGGGAACGACCACGGTGGGGGCGGTCAATCTGAACGGCCAGCAGGCGGGCATCTGGGTTAGCGGCGAGGGTAAGATAAGCGTGACTCCCGATATCGCCCTGCTCCAGTTCGGTATCGAAGCCCAGCGGGATACGGTGGCCGAGGCCCAGACCGAGGCCAATGCCGCCATGAACGAGGTGATGACGGCGCTGCTTAGTAGCGGCGTGGCGGAGGAGGACATTCAGACCCGGTATTACAGCATCCGTCAGGTGACCAGGTGGGATGATTACAAAAATGAAGAGGTCGTTACCGGCTATCGGGTCACCAACACGGTTAGCGCCAAGATAAGGAATGTCGAGGCGGTGGGTACGGTTATCGATACCGTGGCCGTGGCCGGCGGTGACCTGACGCGCATCGACAACATCAGCTTTTCCGTCGATGACCCGACGACCTATTACGGGGCGTTGAGGACCGAGGCGATTGCCGATGCCCGGGCCAAGGCGGAGCAGCTGGCCGGGCTGGCCGGGGTCAGCCTGGGTAAGCCGACCTATATCTCGGAGGGTATCCAGCTACCGTCGTCCAGCTACCCGCGTTACGACTACTACCTTGAGGGGGCCGCCGTGCCGACGGCGCCGGCAATCGAGACCTCAATCAGTGCCGGTGAGATGGAGATTACCCTCAACGTTCAGGTCGCCTACGCCATCGTGAACTGATAAGACCGGTTACCGCTAAAATTAAGAGGGAGCCTCATACGAGGCTCCCTCTTTTTCTTGTCTTATCCGGCTCGGACTCTAGAGCAGGGTCGGCTGCGGCGGTTTTCCCCGGTTATCGGGCCGCCCGAGGTGCTCGTAGGCCAGCTTGGTAGCCAGCCGCCCCCGCGGGGTGCGCTCCAGAAAACCGAGTTGCAGGAGGTAGGGCTCGTAGACGTCCATGATGGTGTCCGCCTCCTCGCTGATTGAGGCGGCGATGGTATCCAGTCCCACCGGGCCGCCGTTAAACTTGTCGATGATGGTGTAGAGGAGCTTGTGGTCGACTTCGTCCAGGCCGGTGTGGTCGATTTCGAGCTTGGCCAGCGCCTCCTGGGCTACCGGCTGAGTAACCGTGCCCTCGGCCATGACCTGGGCGTAGTCCCGCACCCGTTTCAGGAGCCGGTTGGCGACGCGCGGGGTGCCCCTGGCCCGGCGGGCGATTTCATTAAGGCCGCTGTCTTCGGCGGCTACCTGGAGGATGCGCGCCGAGCGCTTCAGGATGGCGCCGATAGATGCCTGGTCGTAGAAGTCGAGGCGGTAGACCGCCCCGAAGCGGTCTCGTAGGGGCGGGCTGAGCAGGGCAAAGCGGGTGGTCGCCCCGATGAGGGTGAAGTTGGGCAGGTTTATCCTCAGGTTCTTGGCCCCGGGCCCCTTACCGATGATGATGTCCAGGGCGAAGTCCTCCATGGCCGGGTACAGCATCTCCTCCACGGTGCGGTTGAGGCGGTGGACTTCGTCGATGAAGAGCACGTCCTGGCTGCGCAGGTTGGTCAGGATGGCGGCCAGGTCTCCGGTGCGCTCTACGGCGGGGCCGGAGGTAATCTTGATATTGACCCCCATCTCGCTGGCGATGATATGGGCCATGGTGGTCTTCCCCAGGCCCGGCGGGCCGTAGAGCAGGATATGGTCCAGTGCCTCGGCCCGGCCCTTGGCGGCGGTAATGGCGATGTTCAGGTTCTCCTTGACCTTGGCCTGGCCCACGAAGTCGGTCAGGCACTTCGGTCTCAGGCTGGTGTCAAGCGAGGTATCATCAGCGCCCAGTTTCCCGGACACGATACGCTCTCTCTCTGGTTCCAAGCTGTTCCCTGCCTTTCCCGTCGCCGGCGCTCGATGCTTGACCCCATTATATCATATCTCCCCCCGGCGTTAGCTTTTCGGTTCAGGAAGGAATCCGGCCAAAAATAAAGCCGCCCGGCTTTCACCCCGGACGGCTCTTTTATAAGTGCTTTCGCAGTGAGTTTATATCCTAGATGGTTAGCTCGGTGGGCTCTTCCTCCTCGACGGGTGGTAGCTCGGGGACGTCTTCCGAGATGGAGTAGCGGGCCGGAATCAGCTTACCGATGATGACGTTCTCTTTAAGCCCGACCAGGTGGTCGGTCTTCCCCGAAACGGCGGCTTCGGTAAGCACCCGGGTGGTCTCCTGGAAAGAGGCGGCCGCCAGCCAGCTGTAGGTATTGAGTGAGGCCCGGGTTATCCCCAGGAGCACGATGTGGGCCGTGGCCGGCTCGCCGCCCTCGGCGAGCACCTTGGCGTTAATGTCCTCGTACTGGAACCTATCCACCAGCTCCCCGGGCACCAGCTCGGTATCGCCGGAGGAATCGATATAAACCTTGGTCAGCATCTGATGGCTGATGACCTCGATGTGCTTGTCGTTAATGTTTACCCCCTGGGAGCGGTAGACCTTCTGTATCTCGTCGACCAGGTAGCGCTGGACGGCCTCCTTACCCAGAATACGTAGTATGTCCTGCGGGTTGATGGAGCCGTCGGTGAGCTGGCCTCCGGCCTTGATTTTGTCGCCACTCTGCACCCGGATGTGGATCGCGGCCGGAACCTGGTATTCGCATACCTCCTGCTCCTGGTACTCTATGGATAGCTGGGTCTTCTTGACGGTCACCTTACCGGCGACGCGGGCCAGGATCGGCTCGGCCTTGGCGGCTAATTCCGTCGACTCCACGGCCGCTTCGTCCTGGGCCGGCTGACTGGCCAGCACCGTGCCCACGTCCACCCACTGCTTGTTCTCCACCATGACCTGAAAACCCTTAGGTAGCGAGTACTCATCATGGAATACGTCGGAGTTAAAGACCCTGACCTTTCTCTCCGTCTCGTTGTCAATCACCTCGGCCTCACCGTCTATCTCCGAGACGATAGCCTGCGCCTTGGGCGGTCTGCCCTCGAAGAGCTCTTCTACCCTGGGGAGACCGGTGGTGATGTCGAGCCCGACGACACCGCCGGTATGGAAGGTACGCAGCGTGAGCTGGGTACCCGGCTCGCCGATGCTCTGGGCGGCGATGATGCCCACCGCAGTGTTCGGGTCGACCATGTGTCCGCGGGCTAGGTCTCGCCCGTAGCACCGCTGGCAGGCGCCCTGCCGCGACTCGCAGGTGAGGGGGGAGCGGACGTGAATCTTGTTTATCCCGCAGGCCAGAAGCTTATCGGCGGTGGCTTCGTCAATCTCCTCGTTACGGTCGATGATGATTTCCCCGGTCTCCGGGTCAACCACCTTACTCGCCGCCAGACGACCGACGATACGCTCGGCAAACGAGGGCAGCATCTCTCTTTCCCCCGGCTCGGTTATCCAGATGCCGTCCCTGGTGCCGCAGTCCTCCTGGCGGATGATAACGTCCTGGGCGACATCGATTAGGCGGCGGGTGAGATAGCCGCTCTCCGAGGTTCTCAGCGCCGTATCGGCCAGCCCTTTGCGTGCCCCGTGAGTGGAGATAAAGTACTCCAGGACGCTGAGCCCTTCCCGCAGGCTGGAGCGGATGGGGAAGTCGATTATCCGGCCCGAGGGGTTGGTCATCAGGCCGCGCAT
>JAFGFP010000059.1 GCA_016931015.1 Dehalococcoidales bacterium | reverse complement strand
TATGCTGGTGGTGGGTGATAAAGAGGCGGCCGGGGATACCGTTTCGCTGCGTCTGCGTAGCGGAGAGCAGTCAACCGAGAGCTGGGAGGATTTTAAGGAAAAACTGGGGCAGGCGATAGCCGCTAAGGCCGAGGATTTAGGCGTCTGATTTGCTTACTCTCGGCTGAGTGTGCTATAGTTCTTGTCCGTAACGAGCTTGGCTTAAAGGGAGGTAGTCAGGAGCATAATTAAGAAGCTACGCGTTAACGAGAGAATTGTCGCCCGCGAGGTACGCCTGGTGGGGGAAAAGGGTGAGCAGCTGGGGGTTATGCCCCTGATTGAAGCTCGGGAAATAGCCCGGCGTCAGAACCTCGACCTGGTCGAGGTGGCGGCTACGGCAGTGCCTCCGGTGTGCCGCCTGCTCGACTACGGGAAATATAAGTATGAGCAGGCTAAGAAGGAGCGTGAGGCCCGGAGGAGTCAGCGGGTGGTTCTGCTGCGCGAAATCCGGCTGCGCCCCCGGATTGACAGTCACGACTTTGAGGCTAAGACCCGGTCAGTGAAGAAGCTGCTCGAAGAAGGCGACAAGGTTAAGATAACGGTGCTTTTTAGAGGGCGTGAAATCGTGCACTCGGAGCTCGGCTTGAAGCTGCTGCACAGGATGGCGGATTCGCTCCAGGCTGAGGCGACGGTTGATAAGCAGCCCTCGATGGACGGCCGGAGGATGATAATGATACTGTCGCCGGTCTCGGGGCAGAAGGTTAAAACCAAGGAAGAAGTGAAGGGAGCCCAGGATGCCAAAGCTAAAGACGCATAAAGGGGTGAAGGTTCGCTTTCATGTTACGGGGAGTGGTAAGCTTATGCGCACCAAAGGCGGCAAGAGCCACCTGCGCCGCAATAAGGCGAAGCGGACCAAGCGTCTCTATGATGAAACGGTCCCGGTAAGTTCTGCGGACAAAACCCGGGTGAAAAGACTTATACCCTACGGGGTTTAGCTAGACAGGAGGGCATTTTGCCAAGGGTCAAGACAGGAGTAGCCTCTCATCGCCGACACAAGAAAGTGCTCGCCCTGACCAAGGGGCAGCGGGCCACCCGGCACTCGCTTTACCGTCGGGCGCATGAGTCCATGCTTAAATCGCTGAGCTATGCCTACAGCCACCGCCGTGAGCGTAAGGGTGACATGAGGCGGCTCTGGATTCTGCGGGTCAACGCCGCCAGCCGGGCTCAGGGCCTTACCTATTCCCAGTTTATGAACGGCTTGAATAAGGCCGGGGTTATCATCAACCGTAAGGTGCTGGCTGATATGGCAGTCAGGGAGCCGGGTTCGTTCGCTGAGCTCGTCTCCGTGGCTAAGGACAAGGTTCAGGTCTGAGGTGTTTCGACCGGCCTCTTACCAGCTTACTGAATAATAAAGCCAGAGCACTTTCTTTACCGGGATGATAGCCCGGTAATCTCTGGCTTTCCGCATCTTTCGGGGGGGGACATCCGCCGCCAGTCGGGTTCAAAGATAAGGCTATGTTACAGCAGCTTAGGGAACTAGAGCAGAGCGCCCTTACGGAACTAGAGGCCGTTAACGACGCTAAGGAGCTTGAGCTCTGGCGGGTGCGTTATCTGGGGAAGAAGAGCCAGCTAACCCAGGCCCTGCGTGGCCTGGCGGCGCTGCCGGTTGCGGAGAGAAAGACCGCCGGGGCCAGGGCTAACCAGCTCAAGGCCGAGCTGGAGGCGGCTCTCGGGCAGAAGGAGCTGGTGCTCCGGAATTCTCAGCTCAGCGTTGCCTCCGAAGCCGGCTATTTCGATGTCAGCCTGCCCGGGCGTCCCTATCCGGTGGGACACCTGCACCCGATTACCCAGACAATCTACGAGGTCTGTGACATTTTCGCCTCGCTGGGCTTTCAGGTGGTGGAGGGGCCGGAGGTGGAGTGGGATTATTATAACTTTGAGGCGCTCAATATCCCAGAAGAACACCCGGCCCGAGATAGCATGTCCACCTCCTGGGTCGATTTTAAGGCCGAGGGCGTTCGGCCCATGTTGCTCCGTACTCATACTACCTCGCTTACGGCCCGGATGATTGAGGCCCGTAAACCCCCGATAAGGCTGGTCGAGCCCGGCAGGGTCTATCGCTACGAGGCCAGCGACGCCACGCACAGCCCCATGTTCCACCAGATTGACGGTATCGCCATCGATACCGGTATCACCATGGCCGACCTTAAGGGAACTCTTTACGAGTTCGCCCGGCGCTTCTTCGGCGAGAATCGGGGGGTACGCTTCCGCTGCGACTATTTTCCCTTCGTCGAGCCGGGGGTGGAGATGGCCATTGAGTGCACCGTTTGTAACGGCAGCGGCTGCCGTCTCTGCGGTCACAGCGGCTGGATTGAAATCCTGGGGGCGGGTATGGCCCATCCCCGGGTGCTTGAGCGCGGCGGCATCGACCCCGAGGTCTACTCCGGTTTCGCCTTCGGTATGGGGATTGACCGTATGCCCATGCTGCGCCACGGTATTGACGATATCAGGTTGTTTTATAATAACGACTTGAGGTTTTTGTCCCAGTTTTAGACGATTTATACACTCTCTGGTGAGGAATTATGAAGGTTTCGCTCAGTTGGCTTAAGGAGTATGTCGATATTACCCTGCCCCCCCACAAACTGGCCCAAAGGCTGACCCTGGCCGGTAACGAGGTGAAGGGGATGCAGGTGGTGGGTGGTAGCTGGGAGTTTGTTAGCGTCGGGGAGATAACGGCGATTAATCCCCACCCCAACGCCGACCGCCTCCGGCTGGTTACCGTGAACCTGGGCACCGAGGAGACGACCGTGGTCTGCGGGGCGCCCAATCTCCGGTGCGATGACAAGATAGCCTTCGCTTCGGTGGGTGCGCAACTGTATGACGGGCATAGCGGCAAGCTCTCGCGCCTGGAGCCGGCCAAGATTCGGGGAGTTGCCTCCCGCGGCATGGTCTGTTCCGAGAAGGAGCTGGGTATCTCCGAGAGCCACCAGGGAATCATGGTGCTGCCCGAGGATGCCCCGCTCGGTATGCCCCTGGCCGACTACCTGGGCGATGTTATCTTCGACCTGGACATAACCCCCAACCGGGCCGACTGCCTCTCGGTGGTCGGTATTGCCAGAGAAGTATCCGCCCTGACGGGTCAGGGTTTGCATCTTCCCCGGGCTGACTATGCGGAGTCGGCTGTTCCTATCGATCAGCAGGTATCGGTGTCGGTTATCGACCCGGAGCTCTGCTCCCGCTACTCGGCCAGTCTCATCACCGGGGTTAAAATCGGCCCGTCGCCGGCCTGGCTGCAGCAGCGGCTGCTCGCCTACGGCATGCGCCCGATAAACAACGTGGTCGATGTTACCAACTACGTTATGGTGGAGTACGGCCAGCCCCTGCACGCCTTCGACTACCAGCGAATCAGGGGCGGTAAGATAATCGTGCGCCGGGCCGAGGCCGGGGAGACCCTGGACACCCTGGACGGGACCAAGCGGTCTCTCGACGATAACATGCTGGTCATTGCCGATGAGAAGGGGGCGGTGGCCGTGGCCGGTATCATGGGCGGGGCCGCCAGCGAGGTCAGCGAGGGAACAACCTCGATACTGCTCGAAGCGGCTAACTTTAATGCCGCCAGCATTCACCATACCGGCAGCGCCCTCAGACTGCCCAGCGAAGCCCGCATGAGGTTCGAACGGGGGATTCGCCCCGAGCTAACGGTGGTGGCTCTCAAGCGCGCCACGCAGCTTATTAGCAAGCTCGGGGGTGGCGAGGCGGCTCAGGGCCTGATTGACGTCTATCCCGGCCGGGCTGACCACGAACCGATTCGTCTCTCGCCGGGTAAGCTGGAGCGGGTCTTGGGGGTCGGCTTTAGTCCCGAGCAGATAACCGGGGCGCTTACCGCCCTGGGCTTTACCTGCCGCACGGACGCCGATGGTGACCTGTGGGCTGCGGCGCCTTACTGGCGGGGAGACATCCGCCACGATGGCGACTTGATTGAAGAGGTGGCCCGCATCGTGGGCTATGATAAAATCCCGATGACCCTGCTCAGCCGGCCGATACCGCACCAGAGCCCGGAGCCTGTCTTTTCCCTGAAGCGGAAACTGCGCGGTATCCTGGTGGGCTATGGTTTTAGTGAGATAGTTACCTACTCCCTGACCAGCTTAGAGCTACTGCGTAGGCTGCCGATGGAGCCGGGTTCCCCCGATGCGGAGCCCCTGAGGATGGCTAACCCCATGACTTTTGAGCAGGAGTATCTGCGGCCCAATCTGCGGGCTAACCTGCTAACGACCCTGGCCGCCAACCGGAGGCATGAGGACGGCGGTATCCGGCTCTTCGAACTGGGTAAGGTGTATCTGACGCGGCCCAAAGACCTACCCGAGGAGCCGGAGGTGCTCTGCGGGCTGATGTCCGGCCCGAGGTTGGAGCACTCGTGGCACGGCGGCGATGAGCTCTTCGGTTTCTACGATGCCAAGGGGGTAGTCGAGGCGCTGCTGGCTCACCTGGGGATAGCCGCCGACTTCGTAGAATCTAATGACCCGGCCCTTCATAATGCCAAGCAGGCGGGGATAATGGTCTCCGGTAATAAGCTCGGCGTTATCGGGGAGCTACACCCTAAGGTGCTTACGGCCTTTGAGATTACCGGGCCGGTCTGCCTCTTTGAGATAAACCTCGCGCAGCTGCTAAACTTCACGGTAGGGCACCGGGTGTTTCAGCCGGTAGCGCGCTTTCCGGTGGTGGAGCGGGACATCGCCCTGGTGCTCGACGAGCAGGTAAGTCACGCCCGCGTCCAGGAGATTATCACGGGCTTCCCTCTGGTGGCTCAGGTAACCATATTCGATGCCTACTGGGGAAAGCAGGTCCCGGCGGGTAAAAAGTCGCTTGCCTACCGCATCGTCTTTCGCTCGCTGGAGCATACCCTGACCGACACCGAGGTCGATAAAGTACAGCAGAAGATTCTGACTAAGCTGTCCCGCGAGCTCGGGGCTACCCTGCGTAGCTAGTCTACGGCGGTTTTCAGGCTCTCTCCTGCCATAAGCTCCTTGAGCCTGACCTCTAAATCCGCCAGGGTCACCACCTCGGCCTTCTTCTCGGTGCGCCGTTTTAGTTCCACGCTGTCTTTCTCCAGGGTGCGCGGGCTGATGGTGATTCGGACGGGTATCCCCAGTAGGTCGGCGTCGTTAAACTTCACCCCCGGAGACTCGATACGGTCGTCGAGGAGCACCTCCCAGCCGGCCTCGGTGAGCTCGTTATACAGTTTTTCCGTGGCGGCGGCTACCTCGGGGTTATCGAAGAAGAGCGGGCAGAGGTGGAGCTGGTAGGGGGCGATCGGAGCGGGCCAGATAATGCCCTTGTCGTCGTGGTTCTGCTCGATGGCGGCGGCCAGCAGCCGACCCAGGCCGATTCCGTAGCAGCCCATGATAATCGGGCGGCTTACCCCGTCGGGGTCGGTGAAGTAGGCGCCGAGCTTCTGGCTGAGGAAAGTACCCAGCTTGAAGATGTGTCCCACCTCGATACCGTGCGCCGATAGCAGCTTGCCTCCGCACCGGGGACAGCTCTCGCCGGCGTGGGCTTTAGCGATGTCGGTGACGATAGCGGCGGTGAAGTCCCGGGGGTAGTTAACGTTTTTCAGGTGGGTCTCGGGTTTATTGGCCCCGGCCACGAAGTTGGCTCCCAGGGTCACCGAGTCGTCGGCAACTACCTTGATATTACTCAGGCCTACGGGCGAAGCAGCCCCGGCCACGATACCGGCCCCGCTAACCTCGGCCTCCGTAGCCAGGCGAAGCTGGTAGCACTTCAGGGCGTTCTTCAGCTTTATCTCGTTTACCTCGAGGTCGCCCCGGATAACCACGAAGATAAGCTCGTTATCGGCGGCGTAGAAGACCGCCTTGAGGGTGTCCTCCGGCGCTATCTTGAGGAACCCGGATACCTCCTCGATGGTGGCTGCTCCCGGCGTCTTTACCTCCTCCAGGGGCAGCGGCTTTTTGTCGTGCGCTTCACCCTTGATGCTCTGCGCCTTTTCGGCGTTGGCGGAATAGCGGCACTCGGGACAGTAGATGACCTCGTCCTCGCCGGTCTCGGTAACCAGCATGAACTCGTGCGAGTCCTTGCCCCCGATGGCACCGCTATCGGCTTCGACGAGCAGCGTCGGCAACCCGCAGCGGGCATAGATATTCTGGTAAGCCTCAAGCATCCGGTTATAGCTCCGGCTGAGTCCTTCTTCGTCGGTATCGAAGCTGTAGAGGTCCTTCATGGTGAACTCGCGGACGCGGAGCAAGCCGGCCCGGGGGCGGGGCTCGTCGCGGAACTTGGTCTGAATCTGGTAGAGGCGCAGGGGCAGGTCGCGGTAGCTCTGCACGTACTGGCTGACCAGTTTGGTGATAACCTCTTCGTGGGTCGGCCCGAGGCACAGGTTGCGGTCTCTACGGTCGCACAGCTTAAAGAGTCCCTTGCCGAAGGCCTGGTCGCGCCCGGTTTCCTGCCACAGCTCCAGCGGCTGGAGGACGGGCATCATCAGTTCCTGTCCCCCGGCGGCGTCCATCTCCTCCCGGATAATGTTCTCTATCTTTTTGAGCACTCTCCAGGCTAGCGGCAGGTAGGAGTACACCCCGGCGGCCACCTGAGCTATCATGCCGGCCCGCAGCAGCAGCTGATGGCTGGTAGTCTCGGCTTCAGCCGGTATCTCGCGCTGTGTCTTCCCGAATAGCTTTGATAGGCGCATGTTTCTATCTGTCCTGTCTAGTTAGGTTTGTCAGCCGGTGGGCCATGACATCACCCCACCGCCGCCCCGGCTCCCGCCAGGCGGTGGGCTTAAGAGTAGTCCGAGCTTTACCGGCTTGGCTGTGGGCGTGGGTTATATCTAGGCGAACTCGCTTTTGCCCATAGCGACAAGGATAATGCCGATGATGCCCAGGATGATAACTATCCCCAGGTTAAGGGTAGCCACGATGCTGAGGACTGCTCCGGTCATGGCAAATCCGAAGGCTTTGCGCTGCATGGCGCAGCCGCCACCAGCCACGGCGATTATCCCCAGGATAAGACTCGGCAAGCCGTTAAGGGAATCTATGGTGGCGGGAAAGGTAAGCGCAATCTCCAAGGGGCTACCGGTCAGCATGAACATGAGAGCGGAAACCATGCCAACGATTCCGGCCACCAGGGTCAGCACTCCACCCAATCTGGCTTTATTTCCTTCCATGTGTTATCCTCCCTCGCTATTGGTTATTTGGTGACGTTAGAGGCTTAAGTCCCTGCTTACTAAGTCGGCCGGAGCTATTCGAATTCGTCCTTACCCATGGCTACGAATATGATGGCCAGTACCCCTAAGGGGATAACCGGGAAGCAGGCACAGATGGCCCCGGTGAGCGCCAGTCCCCAGCGCTTCCTGGCCAGGGCCGAAGTGCCGCCGATTATTGCCAGGACGACTAATGCCACCGCAACGCCGATGAGGGCGGCACCGAGTGCGGCTAGAGGTAGGCCTATTCCGGGGAGCATGGCATCAAACCCGAAGCCCGCTGTCCCGAGCCCGACTCCGATACAGCCGACGCAACCAGCCACCCCGATACCGATACATCCCCCAATTATCATCAGGATGCCCGCTGTGGTCGGCTTCCAGGTTTTGTTCATCTGTTACCTCCTTCTGGTATCTGCTGTCTTGAGGAAAGAAGCAGTTTCCAATATTAAAGCATACCGTAAGAAGTTATGCTAGTGGTCTGGGGAAAAATTCCAGGCAGGTTTTTGCCGCCGGGTCGGCTGGAGGTGGTCTTACCAGTTCTTAACGACTCTGCCTTCGCTGTCCCGCGTCTTACCGGCCAGGGTGACGATAAAATCGACCAGGGCCCAGATTCCCAGGGCGATAAAGATGGCAATCATTACAAAGGCCGGGGCGATAGGTTCGATGTAGTAAGACCGGACGCTGAGAATCGTCCCCAGGATGGAAAACCCGGCGATACCCATAACCAGCATCGCGACGGCGCTTGGCGTCTTGTCCAGGTAGAAACGGTGCATACCGAAGCAGCCCAGAAAGACGGCCAGCAGCGCCGTGGTGCGCCTCGATTTCGGCGAAGTCTCTTCCATTGCTATAATCTCACCCCCTGTGTCCCCCTCTCCTTCAAAGGATAGGGGGAGGTGTTAAGAAGGGGCTTCGCCCCTTCAAACTTTCCTCCATTTATCAAAGTCTTCTGGTGTTATTCTTACCCATTGAGTTTTGTTAGGTTTGTCTTCCCAGATTAGACCTACTTCAAATGTCGCTTGATGAAGTCGCTTCACGATCTTTTCTTTATCCTTATCCTATGCGGAACCGTCTAGTATTTTATATTCGTAGTCAGTCCAATGCTCAACGATTCTTATTTCATCTTTAAGGAGATTTCCTTGTCTTCCAGTCAGAAGTAGTTCCCTAGACTGGCGAAAATCAATATATTGACTTAGTTCATCATGTAGGCTTTTGTCTAGTCTGAGGAGGATGCCTTTTACGGAGCGAAGCTCTTTGTTTCCAGACCGCTGAAGTTCGGTGCGATTTAGCTTGAACACAATTCTATCCCCTAGCTTAAACTGGAAGTGCAAACCTCGCGTTTTGATTTTTGCCCTCTCTCTACGCGCCCATAATCCAGTTCCCCACACAATGGTGAATATAACTAGCACTAGAGTTATAATGCCAATAATCATCGGTAAGTCCAAAGTTACTATTACCTCTTCCATGTTTATAGCTTCTCCACCTCGCTCATCAATACGCTTATAAAGTCCTTTTCCTCTATGGTCTTAATCTGCTTACCCTTCTTAAAGAGGACGGCCTTCCCCTTGCCGCAGGCGATACCGATATCGGCGTCTCTGGCCTCGCCGGGGCCGTTAACCACGCAGCCCATGACGGCGACCTTTACCGGCTTGGTAATCCTGACTAGCTCTCGCTCCACCTCACCGGCCAGTCTGATAATATCGACCTCGGCCCGCCCGCAGGCGGGGCAACTGACCAGCACCGGCCCGCGCTGGCGCAGGTTCAGGCTTTTCAGGATTTCATAGCCGGCGCTGACCTCTTCCCGGGGGTGGGCCGAAAGGGAGACCCGGATGGTATCCCCGATGCCGAGGTAGAGCAGGGTGCTGATACCCACCGTGCTGCGGATAATACCGGCGCGGGGAGTCCCGGCCTCGGTGATGCCGATGTGCAGGGGGTAGGGTATCTTGTCGGCGATGTCCCGGTAGGCTTCAATCGTGGTCGGCACGTCGAAGGCCTTAAGGGAGACCTTAATCAGGTCGAAGTCGAGGCTCTCCAGCAGCCGTACCTGCTCCAGGGCGGTCTGTACCATACGTTGGGCGGTGGATAGCTGCTGCCCCTGCGTTTTAGGCAGGCTCCCGGCGTTTACCCCGATGCGGATGGGGACGCCTCTTTCTTTAGCGGCCCGAACTATCACGGCGACCTTGTCCGGCTCATTGATGTTCCCCGGGTTGAGGCGCAGCCCGTCGGCGCCGGCCTCAAGCGCGGCCAGCGCCAGGCGGTAGTCGAAGTGAATATCGGCGATGAGGGGTAGGGGAGCGCTCTTCTTAATCTCCTTTATGGCTCGGGCGGCTTCGGCATCGGGGGCGGCCAGCCTGACCAGCTCGCAGCCGCAGTCGGCGAGTTCCCGTATCTGGGCTATAGTTGACATAATGTCACGGGTGTCGGTCTTGGTCATCGACTGCACCACAATGGGGGCGCCGCCGCCCACGGTTACCCCGCCAATCCGGATTGCTTTACTTTCCCGTCTCGGGTTCATGTGACTACCCCCCGCCGCCTACTATCCGGGTTATATCGTTAAAGGTAATGGCTATCAGTATTCCGATGAGCAGGATAAAGCCGATGAGGTGCACCAGCCCCTGGGTTCTCGGCAAGATACGTTTCCCGCCGCGCGCCTTCTCCAGGAGGACGAAGACGATGCGGCCGCCGTCTAGGGCGGGAAGGGGGAGGAGGTTTATCAGGCCCAGATTGATGCTGAGGAAGGCGACGAACTCCAGTAGCGGGCTCATCCCGGCCCGGGCGACCTCGCCGGTCATCTCGGCGATACCCACCGGACCGACTACTTCCACCGGGGTGGCTCCGGTAATCATGCTGAGTATCCCGTTCTTAAAGAGAACGAAGGTCTCGATACAGGTGGTGGCGCCCAGGGGGGCGGCCCTCCAGGCGGGCTCGCTCCGGCGGACGATGCTGGCATCTACCGTCTTAACGGCAACTCCGATAGCACCCTGCCCCACCGGGGGGCGCCACCGGGGTACTAAGCCAAAGCTCTCCACGGTCGAGTCACCGTGCTCGACGGTTATCTCCGTCTCCCGGCCCAGGTTGAGCTGGATGTAGCGCTGCAGGTCGCCGGTATTATTTATGGCTTTGTCGTTTAAGCTGATTATGGTGTCGCCGCTCTCCAGGCCGGCGGTAGCGGCCGGTGACTCAGGAGCGACTTCTTCTATCAAAACCTTGCCCATGACCACGTCGTGGGGTACCATGAAGGCGATGGTGAAGAGGGCCAGGGGGATGACGAGGTTCATCAGCGAGCCGGCGCTGAGCACCAGGAGCCGGATGCCGGTCGGTTTGGCGGACAGGCTTCTTGGGGTATCGGGGTCTTCCTCTCCGGCCAGTTTGGTGAATCCGCCCAGTGGTATGGCGTTCAGTGAGTATACCGTCTCGCCCCGCTTCCTTGAGAATATGCGCGGGGGAAAGCCGACCCCGAACTCCTTTACCTCCACCCGGAAGGCCTTGGCGGTGATAAAGTGGCCGAACTCATGGGCCAGGATAAGCCCGACCAGGACGCCGATAAAGATTAAAGCAGTAGTCAGCATGGTCTGTCTCCGGCGCTGAGCTGACGGACTTTTTCGCGTGCCCAGTCGGTCGCCGCCGTGATTTCCTCCAGGCTGGGCTGGGCTACGGCCTGATGTTGTGCCAGCGCCTGTTCCACGAGACGGGTAATCCCGGTAAAGCTAATCCTACCGGCAAGGAATAATTCTACGGCGACCTCGTCGACGGCGCAGAGCACCGCAGGGTAGGTGCCGCCCCACCGCCCCGCCTCGGTAGCCAGCTTAAGGCAGGGGAACCGGGTTAAGTCGGGCGGCTCGAAACTAAGATTACTTAGGCTGTCCCAGTCGAGCCGGGGCAGCTTGGGGTTGGGCAGGCGTTCCGGGTAGGTCAGGGCGTACTGTACGGGGAGGCGCATGTCGGGGTAGCCCAGCTGGGCTTTCACCGAGCCGTCCTCGAACTCTACCATAGAGTGAATAATGCTCTGGGGGTGAACGAGCACCGTGATATTTTCAAAGGGCATCTCGAACAACCAGTGAGCTTCGATAATCTCAAGCCCCTTATTCATCAGGGTTGCCGAGTCGATGGTTACCTTGGGCCCCATGCGCCACGAGGGGTGTTTCAGGGCCTGCTTGGCGGTAACCCGCTCCAGTTGGGCGGCTGATAGGTGGCGGAAGGGCCCCCCCGAGGCGGTCAGAATGAGCCGGGCGGGCTTTTGGGTCTCCCCCTCCAGGCACTGCCAGATGGCGCTCGGCTCGCTGTCCACCGGCAGAATCCGGGCCTTATTCTGCGCGGCCTCTCTAGTGATAATCTCCCCGGCCACGACCAGGGATTCCTTGTTAGCCAGGGCGACCCGCTTCCCGGACTTCACGGCGGCTACGGTGGGTGCTAGTCCGGCCGTACCCGAGACGGCAACGACTACGGTATCTATATCCGGGTGGCCGGCCATCTCCTCCAGCGGCAGGAACTTGCCTCCGATGTTCCGGCGGCTGAGGGCTTCTCGGTTCTGGCAGTAGATGAATTCCGGCTGGAACTCTCTTACCTGCTCGGCCAGTAAATCGAGGTTCCTGGCGGCGGCTAGACCGACGATGTGGAAGCGTTGGGGAAAGGCACGGACTATCTCTAGGGTCTGCCGGCCGATGGAGCCGGTGGAACCCAGCACCGCCAGGTTCTTAACTACATTACCCATATCGCATAATAGTATACCACGACGCCGGCCAGTATGAGGCTGTCAATCCGGTCGAGGACGCCGCCGTGCCCCGGCATCAGCCGGCCGGAGTCCTTGACCCCCAGGTTTCGCTTGAGCAGGGACTCGATGAGGTCGCCCAGCTGTCCCAGAATGCTGGCCAGCACGCTCAGCAGGATTACCTGTCCGATACCGAGCGGGAGCTGGAAGAAGGTAGGGGTGAAAAAGAGAATGCTCACCGCGACAGCGCCGCATATCCCGCCGAGAGTCCCCTCCCAGGTCTTACTCGGGCTGATAGCCGGAGCCATCTTGTGCCGTCCGAACCTCCGGCCGACGAGGAAGGCGGTGGTATCGGAAACCCAGGTGACGAACAGAACCAGAAACACCAGGTTTCGCCCGCTCTCCAGACCTCTTAAGGCAACCAGATGGCTTAGGAGCCAGCCGATGTAGAAGATACCGGCCATAGTCCATACCCAGCTGGTAAAGGCACCCTCTTTCCGGCGGCGCACCAGAATGCCGATGAGAGACAGCACCAGCGTTGAGGTCAGAAGGAGCGGGGTAATTAGCTCGGGGTTGAAGTTGGTCTCCACCAGGGAGATGAGCCCGGAGCTACGGCTGAGGATAAGGAGCGCCGTCCACACCAGCCCGAAGTAGGTGAGGGGTGGGCCCTTACTGGCGGCGACCATGTGGTAGAACTCGAAGGCGGCCAGAACCCCCAGAACAGCCACCATCGCGGTAAGCCCCGGCTCGCCGCCGAACCAGACAACGACTATTATCAGAACGACATACCAGACGGAGGTTATGGCCCTTTTGGTAAGCATCTGACTTCCTATTAAACTCCTATTACCGGGTATAATCAAGTGGCTTTGCGTGGCGTTTCGGGAAACAGTGCCTCTCTGGACGGCGTTCGGGCAGCCCGGTGCTTAAGCTATAAGCCGCCAAAGCGTCTCTGCCGCTGGCGGTAGGCTGCGAGCGCCTTGTCAATCTCTTCTTCGTCGAAGTCGGGCCAGAAGACATCGGTGAAGTAGTATTCGCTGTAGACCGATTGCCAGGTCATGAAGTTACTGGTGCGGAGCTCGCCCCCGGTGCGGATGAGCAGGTCGACGTCGGGGATACCGGCGGTGTAGAGGTAGGTAGCGAACAGCTCTTCATTTATCTCTTCGGGGGAGACGTTATCGGCCACGATGCGGCGCACCGCATCCAGAATCTCGCCGCGCCCGCCGTAGTTAAAGGCCAGGCTGAAGGTCATCCCGGTGTTGTCCTTGGTTAGTTCGCTGGCCTTCTCGATGGACGCCCGGAGACCTTTCGGTAGCTCTTCCCGGCGGCCCAGGTGGCGCAGCCTGATACCCAGCTTGTGGAGCGCTCGGGCCTCCCGGTCGATTATCTCCTGGAAGACGCGCAGGATGATGTTGACTTCCTGGGTGGGGCGGTTCCAGTTTTCGGTAGAAAAGCCGAAGAGGGTGAGGTACTTGAGGTGATAATGGCGGTCGAGGTATCTCACGGCGTTACGGGCCCGTTCCAGCCCGGCGAGGTGCCCTTCGAACCTGGGCCGGAGGCGCTTCGCCGCCCAGCGGCCGTTACCGTCCATGATGATGGCGACGTGCTGGGGCAGCTGGCCCGCCGCCTCTGTCTCCGGTGTCTCAGGTGCCCGCTCTCCCATATCACACGCTGGCAGGTAGTGGCCGGCTTTCGGACTAGACCTCCCTCAGTTCGGCTTGCTTGTCCTGTCCCACCTGGTCGGCGTTAGCCGTGAAAACGTCGGTTAGCTTCTGTAGCTGGTCTAAGGCGCGCTTGAGTTCGTCCTGAGACAGCGCCTTATCTTTCTCCTGCTTTCTCAGTTCGTCCATCGCCTCGCGCCTCAGGTTGCGGATGACCACCTTTTCCTTCTCTACCCGGCTGTGCACCACCTTGGCCAGTTCCTGGCGCCGCTCTTCACTGAGGGGCGGGATATTTATCCTGATTACGTTACCGTCGTTGGTCGGGTTCAGCCCGAGGTCGGACTTCTGGATTGCCTTCTCGATGCTGGAGAAGCTGCCCTTGTCCCATGGCTGGATGACGAGCAGGCTGGCCGCCGGGGCCGAGACCGCCGCCAGCTGATTGATAGGCATGAGGAGGCCGTTATAGTCCACCTTGATGTGTTCTACCAGGGCCGGGTTGGCGTGTCCCGTGCGGATGCTGGCCAGCTCCTTCTTCAGGGCGCTCACGGCGGCCCGCATCTTTTCTTCGGTACCGTGCAAAAGGTCTTTAGTCATTCTGCTACTCGCTGGAGATAATGGTGCCGATATGTTCGCCGCTGATGGCGCGCTCGAGGCTCTGCGGGGCCTTGAGGTCAAAGACGATTATGGGCAGTCTGTTTTCCAGGCAGAGGGAGAGGGCGGTGGCGTCCATGACGTTTAGGCGCAGGTTGAGGGCCTCGAGGTGAGTGAGCCGCTCCAACTTCTTGGCGTTGGGGTTCTTACGGGGGTCGGCGTCGTAGACCCCGTCGACGTTATTCTTGGTCATGAGAAGCACCTCGGCGCCGATTTCGATAGCCCGCAGCGCGGCGGCGGTGTCCGTGGTCATGTAGGGATTGCCGGTGCCCCCGGCGAAGATAACCACCCGGCCCTTTTCCAGGTGACGGATGGCGCGGCGTCTGATGTAGGGCTCGGCTACCTGCGCGATGCCTATCGCTGATTGGGTTCGGGTAACTACTCCGGCATTTTCCAAGGCATCCTGGAGAGCCAGGGCGTTAATCACCGTGGCCAGCATGCCGGCGTAGTCGGCGGTGACCCGGTCCATACCCTTTCGCTCTGCGGAGGTTCCCCGCCAGATGTTGCCCCCGCCCACCACCACGGCGGTGGCTACCCCCATTTCGGCTACCTTTTTAATCTGCCCGGCTATCTGGTTTACGGTCTGGCTGTCGATACCGAATCTGGCCTTACCGCTGAAGGCTTCGCCGCTGAGCTTGAGGAGGACTCGCTGGTAGCTGGTGGCGGTCATCGGTAGCCCCTCTATTCCCCCAGTTCGAATCTGACGAATCTGGTTACCTTGATATTCTCGCCGACCTTGGCGACGGTCTCGATAATGACATCCTGAATAGTCTTGGTCGGGTCCTTAATGTAGGGCTGGAGAAGGAGGCAGGCGGTGGAGAGATCTAAATCTTCGTCTTCCTGGTCTCCGGAGACCTCGTCCTGGGAGATAAACTGGGCGGGTATGGCGGCTACCTGCATCGCCAGGTTGTGTGCCAGCTCCTTAAACTCGTCGGTACGAGCCACGAAGTCGGTCTCGCAGTTGACCTCGACCATGGCGCCGATACGCCCTCCGGTATGGATGTAGGATTCAACCACGCCCTGCTTGGCGACCCGTTCCGCCTTCTTCTGCGCCTTGAGGATACCCTTTTCCTTCAAAATTTGGAGCGCTTTTCCGGTGTCGCCTTCCGCCTCGATAAGGGCGTTACGGCAGGTCATAACCCCGGCTCCGGATTTCTCACGCAGCTCTTTTATCTGGTTGGTCGCAATCTCCAAGTCTGTCTCCTTATCTTACTCGTCGTCGGGTGGGGTGAAGACAATGGGTTCCGCACTGCCTTCGACCTCGACGCCGGTCTCTGTCGCGGTTTCCTCAGCTTGAGGCAGAACGCCCCCTGTTTTCCCTTCGATAACGGCGTCGGCGACCTTGCTGCATACCAGCCGGATTGCCTTGATGGCGTCGTCATTGGTCGGAATCGGGTAGTCGAGGTCGGTGGGGTCGCAGTTGGTATCGGCGATAGCCACCACCGGTATGCCGACCCGCTTGGCTTCCGCCAGGGCGGCGCGTTCCTTGGTGATGTCGATGATGAACAGGGCGCCCGGCAGGCTGGTCATCTCCTTAAAACCGCCAATCAGCCGGTTGAGACGGGTAATCTCCCGCTCCAGCTTGAGGGCTTCGTTCTTGGGAAGACGGCTGAACTCACCCCGGGATTGCTGGTCTTCGAGTTGAACCAAGTAGTCGATACGCTTCTGGATGGTGGCGAAGTTGGTCAAGGTTCCGCCCAGCCAGCGCTGGTTGACGTAGTACATGCCACACCGCTTGGCCTCTTCTTCCACAGACTCCTGCGCCTGCTTCTTGGTGCCCACGAAGAGGATGTTACCGCCTTGGGCCACTAGCTGACTGATAAAGTCGCAGGCTTTGTCCAGCATGCTGGCGGTCTGCTCAAGGTCAATGATGTGGATGCCGTTACGCTTGGTGAAGATGTATCTCTTCATGCGCGGGTGCCAGCGACTCGTCTGATGCCCAAAGTGCGCCCCAGCTTCCAAAAGCTGCTTAATGGTAACTGTCTCTACCAAGCTCAGGCTCCTTTCTAGCCGTTAAGTAGTATAGCATACCC
>JAFGFP010000058.1 GCA_016931015.1 Dehalococcoidales bacterium | reverse complement strand
CTGGTCGCCAACCTGCTTACCCGCCGCATCCACAGCCGGTACCGCGAGAAGATGGAGAAGGCCATGGGCGAGGACAGCGCCAAGCCCACCCCTCTGGTAATCACCATTGAGGAAGCGCACCGCTTCCTGAACCCCGGGGTAGCCGCGCAGACCATCTTCGGCACCATCGCCCGCGAGATGCGTAAGTATAACGTCACCCTGCTGGTAATCGACCAGCGCCCCAGCGGTATCGACGACGAGGTCATGTCGCAGATGGGCACCAAGATAACCTGCCTCCTGGACAACGAGCGGGACATCGACAGCGTCCTGGCCGGGGTATCCGGTAAGAGCGAGCTCAAGTCGGTGCTATCCCGGCTTGAGTCCCGGCAGCAGGCGCTCATCTTCGGCCACGCCGTACCCATGCCGGTGGTCATCCGCATCCGGGAGTACGGTTCGGCGGAGTCGTACCGGGACTTCAGTAACGCTGGGGAGGCTGAGCAGGATGTTAGCGAACTCTGGGACTAACGAGCCGGGCCGGAAGAAGGTAGGGCTGGCGCTGGGCAGCGGGGCGGCCCGCGGGCTGGCGCACGTAGGGGTACTGGCCGCCCTGGAGAAGCGGGGTATCCCGGTCGACCTAATCGCCGGCACCAGCATCGGGGCTATCATCGGGGCCGCTTACGCCGCCGGGAAGGACGTTAGCGAGATAAAAAAGGCGGTATCCGGCCTGAACCGGCGCCAGATGCTGTCGCTGGCCGACTTCACCATCCCCACCAAGGGCTTCATCAAGGGGAAGAGGATGACCGACTGGTTTAAGTCGGTTATCGGCGATGTGAATTTCAAGGATTTAAAGATACCCTTTGCCTGCGTGGCCACCGATATCGAGACCGGGGAAGAGGTGGTCATAAGGCAGGGCTCGGTGGCGGCGGCGGCGCGAGCCAGCGCTTCCCTGCCGGTGATATTTACCCCGACCCGACTCGGGGGGCGCTATCTGGTCGACGGCGGTCTGGTGAACCCGATACCGGTGCGCCTGCTCCGGGAAATGGGCGCCGAGCTGGTCATCGCCGTGAACGTGGTGCCCTACCTCAGTAACCTACAGAAACCGACGGAGACTACCGCCAAGGTAAGACCCAAAGAGCCGAATATCTTCGGGGTTCTGATACGGATGGTGTACATCGTGGGCTATCAGGCGGCGCTGGCCGGAATCCGCGAGGCCGATGTTACCATCGCCCCCAACGTCGCCCACATCCGCCCCGATAACTTTAACCGCGCCCGCGAGTGTATCCTCCAGGGGGAGCGCGCCGCCCGGCGGGCTATCCCCGAGATAGAAAGGCTCCTCAAGGCCTAGCCTTCCGAAAATCGCGGTAAAATTGACAGCCTGACACCTAAGTGCTATGCTTTTATTGCAAATAATAAGCATTTGCAGTAGCTATCATGGTTACCAAAGAAAAGTCGCTACTTAGCGAGCGTAAGGCACTGAGGTCAGCCGGCTTCAGACTGACCAGCCAGCGAGCCCTGATTCTGGAAATCATCGGTCAGGGTAGCGGGCACCTGGACGCCGACGAGGTCTACCGCCTGGCCCGGGAGAGACAGCCGAATATCAGCCTGTCCACGGTCTACCGGAACTTGCAGGCGCTCAAGAAGCTGGGGCTGGTTAAGGAGCTCCACTTCGACGAGTCTCACCACCACTACGAGGCCAAACCGGCGGCGGAGCACCACCATCTGGTGTGCCTCGGCTGCGGCAAGATTGTGGAGTTCGGCTGCCAGCTAAGTAACAAGCTGAGGCAGGAGATAGCCCGCAAAAAGGGCTTCGAGGTCACCGGCGTCGAGGTTCACATGACCGGCTACTGCTCCAAGTGTCGCAAGAAGAAAAGCTAGGCTCCTATCCAAGCCGGGCGTGGGACATTTATATATACTTTTTTGCCGGGACTGGGGAGCCTGATTTGATAAAGAGGAAAACGACATGACACTAAAATCTCTGGATGAGCTGCAGGTCGGGGAGAAAGGCCAGATAAGCCGGGTCGCCGGCGGCGGGCAGGTCAGCCGGCGTCTCATGGACATGGGGGTTATCCCCCGGACGGCGGTGGCCGTGGAGCGGATTGCGCCCCTGGGAGACCCGATATGGATCAGGCTCCGGGGCTATCAGCTATCGCTGCGTAAGCACGAAGCGGCCAATGTCTTCGTGGAGGTAGTCTAGATGGCAGGTTACATCATGCCGTTAGCTATGGTGCCGCCCGGTGAGGCGGTGACGATAGCCGACATTCGAGCCGGCCACGGGCTAGCCCGGCGGCTGGCGGATATGGGACTAACCCCGGGGACGGTGTTAAAGGTTATCCGGGGGGACGGGGCTGGGCCGACCCTGATCGACATCAGGGGTACGAGGCTGGCGCTCGGTTTCGGCGTGGCGCACAAGATAATGGTGGAGAAAGCGCGTGGCTAAGGAGATAACCATCGCCCTGGCGGGAAACCCCAACTCGGGAAAGACCACGGTCTTTAATAACCTCACCGGCGCCCATCAGCACGTGGGGAACTGGCCCGGGGTGACCGTAGAGAAAAAGGAGGGGAGCTACCGCTACCAGGGGTACGAGGTCAGGGTGGTGGATTTACCCGGGGTCTACAGCCTGAGCGCCTACTCCCCCGACGAGGTGGTGGCGCGTAACTTCATCCTGGAAGGCAGCCCCGACGTGGTGGTCGATATCGTGGACGGGTCGAACCTGGAGCGAAACCTCTACCTCACCGTGCAGCTAATGGAGCTGGAAGCCAAGCTGGTGGTCGCCCTCAACATGATGGATGTCGCTAAGTCTAGGGGTTATGAAATCGATATTGACGGCCTTTCCCGGGAGCTGGGAGCGCCCGTGGTGCCCATGATTGCCAAGCGCCGGGTGGGTCATCAGCAGTTGCTTCAGGAGATAGTGAGTGTTTACGAGCGGGGAAATACCCCGGCCGGGGTCAGACTCTACTACGGCAGCGAGCTTGAGGAACACATCGCCGAGCTGGAGGAGATTTTGGCCCGGGACGAAATGCTCTCGCACCGCTTTCCGCCACGGTGGCTGGCCATAAAGCTCCTGGAAGAGGACAGTGAAGTACTGGATAAGATAGGCCTCAAGACTTGAGCCGCGAAGAGATAATACAGGCTAGAGATAAGAGCCTCGCCCACCTGAGAAGCATTTTCGGTGACGACAGCGAGACGGTAATCGCCGGGGAAAGATACGGCTTCATCAGCGGCCTGCTTAAGGACGTTTTAAAAAAGCCGCCCACCGAAGCGGTGACCACCTCGGACAAGATTGACCGGGTGCTGGTTCACCGAATCTGGGGTATCCCCATATTTCTGGGCATCATGTACGGCGTGTTCCAGTTCGTCTTCAACGCCGCCGCCCCCCTTGCCTACTGGATTGAGGTCGGTTTCGAACGGCTGGCCGAGGCGGTGGGGGGACTATCACCGGCCTGGTGGGGCTCGCTGCTCGGCGACGGCAT
>JAFGFP010000057.1 GCA_016931015.1 Dehalococcoidales bacterium | reverse complement strand
ATGCTGCCCGGGTAGCCGGTGAGCACGGTGGCTTCCAGGTCGCCGATGTCGATACCCAGCTCCAGGGCGCTGGTGGCGACCACCCCCCAGAGCTGGCCGCTGAAGAGCGCCTGCTCTATCTGACGGCGGTCTTGGGGGAGGTAACCGGCGCGGTAGGGCTTTATCCGGGGGCTAAGGTCGGGGTCGATCTGGTTGAGCCTGTCCCGGGCGTAGAGGTAGATAAGCTCGGTCAGGCGGCGGCTGGCGGCGAAGGTCAGACTGCGGATGCCGTGGCTTACCAGCTCCGCAAAGAGGTGGGCCGCTTCGCTGTTAGCGCTGTGGCGGGCGTTTTTGTTGGCGTCGGTGAGTGGGGGGTTCCAGAGGACGAAGTCCTTCTCGCCCCGGGGCGAGCCGTCGCTGGTGACCACGGAAAAGGGGGCTCCCACCAGGCTTTCGGCGTGCTCGGCGGGGTTAGCCACCGTGGCCGAGCAGCAGATGAAGCGGGGGTTTGAGCCGTGGTAGCGGCACAGCCGGCGCAGGCGGCGCAGCACGTCGGCTACGTGAGAGCCGAAGACGCCCCGGTAGGCGTGGGCTTCGTCGATGACCACGTATCTCAGGTAGCGGAGCAGTCGCGACCAGGACTGATGGTTGGGCAGGATGCCCAGGTGCAGCATGTCGGGGTTGGTGAGTATTATCCGGGCCCGCTTTCTTATCTCGGCCCGCTCGGCCTGAGGGGTGTCGCCGTCGAAGGTAGCCAATTCGTCCGGTTCCAGTAGAGTGGGGACGGCCAGCTCTCTCAGGCTGCGCAGTTGGTCTTGAGCCAGCGCCTTGGTCGGGAAGAGGTAGAGGGCGCGGCTGTAGCGCTCGCCGAGGACTGATTCCAGAATGGGGATGTTGTAGCACAGGGTCTTCCCGCTGGCGCTTGCGGTCGCCACCATCACGTTGTGACCCGCCCGGGCCTGATTTACGGCTTCCGCCTGGTGTCGGTAGAGGGGGAGTAAGCCGGCCTCGCTAAGCGCCTTCTCAAGGGCGCTGGGCAGGGGCTTATCCAGCTCGGCGCGGATGGGCGGACGGGTGGGGATGCGCTCGATGTGGGCAATCCGGCCCTGGTAGCTTGCCTGGGACGTAAGATAATTAAGGAAGGCTTTGGTATCCATATTTAAGTCTTCGCCGGGTAGCCGGGTTTTCGGGGTAGCTTACTAAAAGACGGCCAGGATTTCAATCTCGTAGTCCACCAGCTCCGCTTCGAAGCGGCTGTGGGCGACGAAGTCTGCCACCTTGGAGAGGACTTCGTTAGCGTGCCGTTTACTGTTGCTGACGCAGGCGACCCCGATGGTGGCCATCTGCCACAGGTCGTGGTCGCTGACCTCGGCCACCGAGACCCGGAACTGGTTGCCCACCCGGCTGGTGATAGACTTCACCACCTGTCTCTTACCCTTGAGGGACAGGTTTTCCGGCAGGCGCAGGGTTATCCGGCATACGCCCACGTTCATATGGCAAGCTCCCCCGGTGCTCAGAGGCTACCCCGACCTGATTTATCTGGCCCTTCGCCTTTGCCGGGTACTACGCTTCCCCGAATTCGACGACCATGCCCCCGGGCTCGGTGGCGAAATAGCTCCAGCGCTTCCCCTGAAAGAGGCCGCCGGCCACCATCTGGCACCCCCGGGCCTTCATGTGGGCCATCATCTCGTCGTAGTTCGAGAGGCTGAAGGCGATGTGATGTATCCCCTCTCCGTTGGTATCCATAAAGTCGCGCCAGGGCCCGCCCCCCTCGAGCTGTTGCACGACCTCCAGCGCCATCGTCCCCAGGCTGGCGTGGGCGATTTTCTGCCGGAAGGGCTTACCCACCGTCAGCTCTTCCTGGCTGGGGGCGTATTCGAAGGACTGCCAGGGCCCCAGGCCCCAGAGCGACGACAGGAACTTAAGGGTTTTATCCAGGTCTTTAACCACAAGGCCGATGTGACTGGGGGCGGGTAGGGCTACCGCATCTTTCTCTGCGGACATTTCGCTACCTCCTTCGGTATCTTTCCCGTTCTCATCGGGGTGGCACCGCTTAGGGCTGGGGCGTCGGGGGTGCGGAGGGGCGGCGCGAAAAACAATGGCTGCTTCGCCTCCACTATAATCAAGATGGTTTTCAAAGTCAATGTCGGCCGGGCCGCTTAGTGCCTGTTAATTTACAGCTACATCGGCGCTGTGCTATAATCTCGTAGTCCCCGGCGGGGTTGCCGGGGGTGAGATATTTAGCTGACTAAAGCAAGGGGGGATAGGGTTTGGACAAAGGGAAAAAGGAAGAGGTCATAAATCAATTCCGCCTCCGCGAGGGGGACACCGGTTCCACCGAGGTTCAGGTGGCGCTGCTCACGGAGCGGATAAAGCAGTTGACCGGGCACATGGCGGCTAACCGGCACGACTACCACACCCAGCGCGGCCTGCTCAAGCTGGTGGGGCAGCGCCGGAGGCTGCTGGCTTATCTCAGCCGTGAGGATACGGAACGGTATCGCCAGCTGATTAGCCGGCTCGGTCTGCGTAAGTGAGGTTTAGGAGAGAAGTATTAATGAGTCATCTATTTGAGTGTGAGGTGGGGGGAAGGAAGCTGCTCGTGGAGACGGGCAAGCTCGCCGGGCAGGCTGAGGGGGCGGTCACCGTGCGCTACGGGGATACCGTGGTTCTGGTTACCGTCTGCGTTAGCGACGAACCGCGTGAGGGAGTAGACTTCCTGCCGCTGACCATAGACTACGAAGAAAGGCTGTATGCCGCCGGTAAGATTCCCGGCGGCTTTATTAGACGCGAGGGACGCCCCAGCCAGGAGGCTATCTTGGCCTGCCGTCTTACCGACCGTCCCCTGCGTCCGCTGCTCCCCAAGGAGTGGCGGCGTGATATTCAGGTCATCGTTACCGTGCTTTCCGCCGATCAGGAAAACGACCCCGATATTCTGGCTGTTATCGGCGCTTCGGCGGTGCTTGCCATGTCGCAGGTGCCCTTCGCCGGCCCGGTAGGGGCGGTTCGGGTCGGCTATCTCGACGGCGAGCTGGTCTTGAACCCGGCCATGGCCCGGCTCGAGGACAGCCAGCTCGACCTGGTGGTGGTCAGTACCAAAGAGGCGGTGGTCATGGTGGAGGCGGGCGCCAACGAGGTCTCCGAGGACATCGTGGTGCAGGCGATAAAATTCGGTCACCAGGCCAACCAGGCGATAATCGAGCTTCAGGAACGGTTGGTCGCCGCCTGCGGTAAGCCTAAGGCAGAGACGCCCTCGGCTGGCGTTGAGCCGGAGCTTGAAGCTCAGGTTACCGAGATTCTGGGTGAGAGGCTCGACCAAGCCTTAAACAAAGCGGACAAACCGCAGCGGGAGCAGGCGCTCGGTGAGCTTAAGAAGGAGCTCCTGGAGCGTTTGGGAGAAGCCTTCCCGGAGAAGGAAATCGTCTCTGTCTTCGAAGCCAAGATGAAGGCCGAGGTCAGGGCTAACATACTGGAGCGGGAACGGCGGGTAAGCGGCCGCCGTCTCGATGAAATTCGTCACATAAGCTGCGAGCTTGAGCTCCTGCCGCGTACGCACGGTTCCGGTCTCTTTACCCGGGAGCGCACCCAGGTGCTCACCATTACCACCCTGGGTTCGACCCGGATGGAGCAGCAGCTCGACGGCCTCGGCATCGAGGAAGCCAAGCGCTTCATTCACCACTACAATTTCACCCCCTTCTCCAGCGGTGAGGTAAAGCGCATCGGCACCCCCGGGCGCCGCGAAATCGGGCACGGGGCCCTGGCGGAGCGGGCTATCCTGCCGGTGCTCCCGAAGCACGGCGATTTTCCCTACACCATCCGCCTGGTCTCGGAGGTCTTGAGCTCCAGCGGGAGCACCTCAATGGCCAGCGTCTGCGCTTCGAGCCTGTCCCTGATGGATGCCGGGGTGCCCATAACCCGGGCCGTGGCCGGGATAGCCATGGGTCTGATTACCGACGATAAGGGTAAATGTGCTATCCTGACCGATATCGAGGGTATCGAGGATGCCTGCGGCGATATGGATTTTAAGATTGCCGGCACCACCGAGGGCATTACCGCCCTACAGATGGATATTAAGCTCAAGGGTGTCGGTTTCGACATCTTAGAGCGGGCGCTGGCGCAGGCTCGCCAGGCCCGGCTGGTTATTCTGGATATCATGCATAGTACCATTGCCGTCAGCCGCCCCGAGATTAGCCGCTATGCCCCCAGAATCTACCGGCTCCAGATTAATCCGGACAAGATTGGTACCGTCATCGGCCCCGGCGGTAAGACCATCAGAGGGATTACCGAAGAAACCAAGGCCACCGTTGATATTGATAATAACGGTACGGTGCTCATCGGCTCGCCCGACGAGCAGTCGGCGCGCCGGGCTATCGAGATGATCGAAAACCTGACTCGGGAGGTCGAGGTCGGCGAGGTCTATACCGGCAAGGTGACCCGTCTCATGGACTTCGGCGCCTTCGTCGAGGTTCTGCCCGGTAAAGAGGGTCTGGTGCACATCAGCGAGCTGGCCGACTACCGTGTGGCCCGTGTCGAGGATGAGGTCAAGGTGGGTGACGAAATCATGGTCAAGGTGGTCGAGGTTGACCGCATGGGCCGGGTAAACCTGTCGCGCCGTGCGGTGCTCGACGACTCACCCCGGCCGGCCGGGGAGGGTACCAAGCCCGGGATGTCCTCGGGGTATAAGCCCTCGGGGTATAATAAGCCCGGAAAGCCGGGTGGCTTTCAACACGACCGGGGCCGGAGTCCCGACCGGCGTCCTCCGGGGAGAAGTAGCAAGAGGTATTAGCCATGGGGCCGATTCGGGTAGCCGTTCAGGGGGCCTTGGGCAAGATGGGGAGGGAGATATTGAGCGCTCTCTGCCGTGAGCCTGGGCTGCAGCCGGTCGGGGCGGTGGACATAGCGGCTGAGGAGACCGACCTGCCCTTGCCCGACGGTTCTGCTAAAGTGCCTCTGTCTTCGGATCTGGACAAAATCCTTAAGAGCTGCCAGCCGGACGTGCTGGTGGATTTCACTATCGCTAAGGCTACTATGCCTGCGGTGCGTATGGCTGCCCCCGGGGGGGTTAATCTGGTCATCGGCACCACCGGGCTGACCAGCGCCGATGTCAAGGAAATCGAGAGCCTGGCCATTGCCTATCAGGTGGGTGCCGTGGTCGCTCCCAACTTCGCCCTCGGCGCCGTCTTGATGATGCACCTGGCCAAGCTGGCCGCCAAGTACCT
>JAFGFP010000056.1 GCA_016931015.1 Dehalococcoidales bacterium | reverse complement strand
TTCCTTAATACCGAACATCTTGGGGATACTGGGCCCGGTAATATCGGCATCCAGAATACCCACTTCGCGGCCCTGACGCCGCAGCGCCACGGCGATAAGGCCCGCCACCAGGGACTTACCCACCCCACCCTTACCGCTCATCACGGCGATGACCTTCTGAATCTGGTTTATCTCCGCCGGCTTAAGTTCGGTAAAGCCTACCTCCACGCCGGAAACACCGGCCAGCTTACCGGCGACCTCTTTTACCTTCTCACTGAGCCACTGGCGCGCGCCGTCGCTTAGCGCCGCCGAAGCCAGGGTGACGCCGACCTTACCGTCAGCGATACTTACCTCACGCACCAGGTTCATCATCGCTAGACTGCGCTTGACACCGGGTACCAAGACCTCGCCCAGGCTCTCTCTGACTGCTTCCTCAGTTACCACTGGACTCTCCTCTCATCGGGCTACTAGCGGTCGGGAGCACGCTCCCTTAACCATCCCAACTATAACAGGAAGAGAGAAAATATGGCAAACACTTTATCGGGCCGCCGGATAGGTGCTAGAATATTGTGTTCCCGGGAGGACTCGATGAGCATAAGAGAGAACGTAAGCCAAATCCTAAGCGAGCTACCGCCGGGGGTAGCTCTGGTCGCCGCCGCCAAGACCAGAGAGGCCGGGGAAATCCTGGAAGCCGTCGCGGCCGGGGTGAGCATCGTCGGCGAAAACTATATCCAGGAAGCGGAGCGGGCCTATCAAATAATCGGCAAGCGGGCCCGGTGGCACTTCATCGGGCACCTCCAGAAGAACAAGGTGAAGAAGGCGGTGGCGCTCTTCGACATGATAGAGACCGTCGACTCCCTGGAGCTAGCCGGGGAGATTAGTAAAAGATGCGCCCAAATCGGAAAGACGATGCCGGTGCTGATTGAGATAAACAGCGCCCGGGAGGGGCAGAAGTGGGGGGTCTTCCCGGAAGACGCCGCTGAGCTTATCGCCGAAATCTCAAAGCTCCCCAACCTAGAGGTAGTGGGACTGATGACCATGGGCCCCTTCCTGGGAGACCCCGAAGCCTTAAGGCCCTACTTCCGGGAGACGAAGCGGCTCTTCGACGAAATCAAGGGGCTTAAGCTGGCCGGGGTCAGCCTGAAGTACCTCTCCATGGGGATGACCGACTCTTACCAGGTCGCCATCGAGGAAGGGGCCAACCTGGTGCGTATCGGCACCAAAATCTTCGGGGAGCGCCGCTAGCCCCGATGCTTTCGGCTCTAACACGCCATCGGAACGGACTAGGGATAGTCTCTAACCGCGCAGGTCATACGGCCTTAGAAAGCTACTTTATCGATTCCCTTAAGACCCGGCATCTCGCGCGCTTCGTCCGGGGTAGCGATGTCTATGCTCAGCTCCTTAGCGATGCGGATAATCTTAGCCACCTGCCCGGTGCGAAGAGCGACGGGGCTAGGTGAGAGACTCCAGACCGGTCACAATTTCCTTAAGGTCGTTAAATGGGGTACAATTAATACTTTTCTCTTTACAGGCGCTGAGTAGCTCGCCGGTAGCGAAAACGTGGTAAGCCTTACTTGCCGGAGCGATATCGGAAAAACCGTTACCGGCGTATATCACCCGGCAGCCGCTCTCCTGAAACGACCTGAGATAGGACTCCTTAAACCTGTCCTCCAGCGGCTCCCCGCTGGGCCCCAGATACTGGGCTTCGATACCGTCGCTCCCGAAGCCGGTACGGGCGGCAAAGACCTCGATGTCACAAGCGTCGAGGCAGCTTAAGACGGTCTTAATGTAGAAATCGAGCCCGTTACTGACGACGACAAACCTGAAGCCGCGCTGCCGACAGTAAGAGATTAAGTCCCGAAAGCCGGGGCGCACCCGGGCCCGTTCTTTCACGAATCTGACCAGGGTCTCCTCATCGGCCTTCACCGCGGTGAAGGCCCGCCGGTTAAACTGGGCAATGGTTATTTTACCCTCTTTGTACTGCGCCAGTATCTGACGCCAGTCCCGCTTGCCGAAGGCATCCAGTATCATAAAGCTGACGTCCTCCGGGGTAATGGTGCCATCGAAATCACACTGAAAAACGGTCTTCACAGCTATATTGGTAACTCTTTCTCTTAAGATATAAGCCAGCCCCGACAGCAGAACACCGTCAGGAAAAGCGGCAAAACGACCGGCCGCCTACATACCATCGGCCTCGGCTTCGGTGCCCACCCGATGCAGCCCGTCCGGACTCTCGACGTGGTCGATAAAGAGGACTCCGTTGAGGTGGTCGAGCTCATGCTCCAGCGCCTGGGCCTTAAGCCCGGTGGCCTTAATCCGGACCGATTTCCCCCGCCGGTCCCAGCCCTTAACGGTAACCGAGACCGAGCGCTTGATATCGCCGGCATAGCCGGGCACGCTGAGGCAAGCCTCCACCACCTCACGCTGGCCGCTGCGCTTGACAATCTCCGGGTTAACCAGCACCAGCGGCTCCGCTTCGTCCGGCAGTTGAACCACCACCACCCGCAGCGAAACGCCAATCTGAGGCGCCGCCAGCCCGACACCATCCCGCTGCCGCATGGTCTCCACCATATCGTCGATCAGGCTCTGAATCGAGCCGTCCACCGCGGGCACCCTCTTTGCCTTCTGCCTCAGGACCTGGTCGCCCGGCAGGCGGCATATCTCACGAACTGCCACGACCGTAACTCCCCTCTACCGATGATAGTCCACCCCACATAATAGCAGATTCCGTCTCCCGATTCCAAAGAAAGCATGTTGCCGGGCAACCGACGAAGGCGGGAAACTGGCTTAAAGCCGGCAAGCTAAACGACACCGGGGCTCATATCCCCAGTATCTGGCGCTTCTTGGCGGCGAACTCGTCCTCGGTGATGATGCCTCTATCCCGCAGCGAGGCCAGCTGCTCCAGTTCCTCGATATACGATGCGGTACGCGGCGGCGGCTGGGGCCGGGCGACTACCGTCCGTGCGGTAGCCATCTTCATCTCTATGGCCGCCTTGATGTTAT
This sequence comes from Dehalococcoidales bacterium, assembly GCA_016931015.1. Classification (GTDB taxonomy): domain Bacteria; phylum Chloroflexota; class Dehalococcoidia; order Dehalococcoidales; family UBA5760; genus UBA5760. The sequence continues at coordinate 4,175 of JAFGFP010000056.1, read as the reverse complement.
CGAACTCCACCTGACGGGCGCCCTTAAACATCACCGTGGTATCGTCGCGGGCGGCACTACCGTGGTTTCCGGTCTCGTTTCTGCCGGACAGCTGGAACTGGATAAAGCCGCTGCCCATGGTGGTCGCCTTTTTTATCTGTATCGAGCTAATCTGGGAAAGCAGTATGTCCCGGCTACCCCGGAAGCCCTGGTTCGGGAAGGTCTTCTCCTCCCGGCGTTGGATGCGAACCCGGTCTTCCAGGAGGAGCAGGTTGGCGTTAATGCCCTCCGCTCTCATCAGGATGGGGCCGACGACCTGCCCCTTACCCTGCACCAGCCGGCGTCCCTGCTCGATTGAGGCGGCAAACTCCTCGATGTATCTCTGGCTATCTTCGGGGTTGAGTCCCATGGCGTCTCCCCGTAAAACACCTAATTATGTTCCGTCTTATATATTATAACAGATTAGCCAAATCCGTCACGACCCGGCTATCCCAAACGCCAGAACCCGCCCCAGCCTCAGGGCTTGCCCGCGAAAATAGGTTATGCTAATATCTAGGGGCTAGGATAAGTCGGGGTGTAGCGCAGCCTGGTAGCGCACCTGAATGGGGTTCAGGTGGTCGTCGGTTCGAATCCGACCACCCCGATTTTCCAACCCAACTCCGTGCCGGTAATTCAAATGGCAAGGAGACTGGAATGAAAAGAGCAGCCTTAATCACTTCGATATTCGTTATAGCAATAACTATCTTTTGCCCGGCTTGCAACAATAGCCTTAGTTACCCTTGGATAGGGGAAAAGGGCTATATATATACTGATGAACCTGGATACAACACTGTAGCAATGACAATTGATGAAGATTCTTTCGATGAACTTTTAGCTGCGCGGTATGCTAACGACGAGATTGGGGTTGAGATGATATATGATGAAGGACGGGCCTTTAGTGTAAAGATCGGGACTGAAGTCCTCGTTATCGACCATCATGACTATCTGCTAAAGGTTAGGATATTGGAAGGGGAATACGAGAAACAAGCGTTATGGGTTCCGAAAGAATTGGTTAGTAAAGAATTCGATAATTAGAAGCTAGATATCATACCGACAGCGCTAGAAGCTAAAAAAATCAAGAGAGGATGGGACTTCTGACGTATTAGGACGCTTGAGCTAGTTTTCGAATTCCTAAATAAGGTTACTGATGATCCCGCCTAGTGATGCCCCCCACAGCTCACCAACCCAAAGGGGCTTGAGCGCTCGCCCTTGTTTATGTAGAGCCGGTTCTCCCTGCTGGTGGCAAAGATGATATCTAAATCGCCGTCGCCGTCCACATCACCCAGGGCCACCCCCAGGCTGCTATCGCTATCGACGGGCAGGTGAGTTTCGGTGCCGTCCTCGAAGACGCCCGAGCCATCGTTGAGATAGACCTTGTTCTGCTCGTTAAAGTTGGCGAAGACGATGTCCTGGTCGCCGTCACCGTCAATATCCCCCAGGGCGACGTCCAGACTCCAGTCTTCATGGGTGGGCAAGCTGAGGGCGGTGGCATCCTGAAAAACCCCCGAGCCGTCGTTGAGATAGAGCCGGTTCCGGATGCGGCGGTTGGCAAAGACGATATCCGAATCGCCGTCGCCGTCCAGGTCACCCAGAGCCAGGCGCCGGGTGTTGTCATAGTCCTCGGGGAGGTTGGTCAGGGTAAAGTCGCTAAAAACCCCGCTGCCGTCATTGAGATAGAGCCGGTTCTGCCAGTCCTTGTTGGCAAAAACGACGTCCAGGTCGCTATCGCCGTCCACGTCGCCCATAACCAGGCCGCGGGTATTACCGCCATCCCCGGGGAACTGGATGAGAGAAGCATCCTGAAACACCCCGGAACCGTCATTGAGGTAGAGCCGGTTATAGCTCAGGCGGGTGGCGAAGATGGCATCCAGGTCGCCGTCGCCGTCCACGTCCCCCAGCGCCACATCCCGGCTGTCGTCATCATCCTCGGGGAGACTGGTCGCGGTGACGTCGCGAAACAGCCCGGAGCCATCGTTGAGGTAAAGCTCGTTCTGGTGGGTATTGGCAAAGATGGCGTCCAGGTCGCCGTCGCCGTCCACATCCCCCAGGGCCAGCCCCCAGCTCACCATCTCATTCCCGGGGAGGTTGGCCGCAGCCCCGGTGAAAACCCCGGTGCCATCGTTAAGATAGAGCCCGTTCTGCCCTTCGTTGGCGAAGACGATATCCAGGTCACCGTCGCCATCCACATTCCCCAGGGCCACATCCCAACTCCAGTAACTATCTGAGGGCAGATTAGACTCAGCCAACTCAAAAACGCCCTGCTGGCTGAAGGCGGGCCGGCCCGAAAGCAGGCCGAGAACCACGGCGACAGCCAAAACCGCACCGAGCTTTTTCATCCCGAAATCACCTCTCCAGCCACCCTCCAAAATGAAAATCCGTAAACAACTACCCGCCCGCCCCGAACACTACGGGCCAGCCGGAAAAGCCGCCTACGGATTACATATCCCCTAACAGGCTCACCGCGCCGGGTATTATGCTAAGGCAAACCGTAACGCTATTATTTCTTCAGGGGCACGGGCTTTATCACCTGGTGATTATCAATCTCGATGCCGCCGTCAACCACCAGGGCATGGCCGGTGACGTGGGACGACTCATCCGAAGCCAGGAACAAGGCCGCATAGGCTACTTCCTCCGGCTTACCGAGCCGCCCCTGGGGGATTATCGCCTCGAAGGCCTTCACCTCCTCGGGGGGTGATTTCAGCGCCATCGGGGTGGCGATGATACCCGGATTGAGCGCATTCACCCGGATGTTCTTCTTAGCCAGCTCCATAGCCGTTATCCGGGTCAGAGCGAGCACCCCGCCCTTGGTGGTGCAGTAGGGGCTCAGGTTACGCGTCGCCCGCTCGCCGCACTGGGAGGCAGTGTTGATGATGGTGCCCCCTCCCCCCTTCAGCATCTCGGGAATGGCATACTTCATGCCCAGCCAGACGCCCTTCAGGTTTACGGACATGACCTTATCCCACTCCTCTTCGGTAACGTCCTCGGTAAAGGCGGGCCGGCCGATAATCGCCGCGTTGTTGTACATTATATTCAGCTTGCCGTACTTCTCAATGGTTTTCTTGACCGCGTTCTCAACGTCCTTAGCCTTGGAAACGTCAGCCTTAACGAAGATGGCTTCCCCGCCGCTATCCTTAATCATCTTTACCGTCTCTTCACCCGCCGCGGCGTCCCAGTCAACGACCACTATCTTAGCCCCCTCCCGGGCAAACAGCAGCGCCCCCGCCTGACCCATCCCCATACCAGCGCCGGTGATAATGGCTACCTTGTTATCCAGTCTGCCCACTTTTCACCTCCTTGTCTCGCACAGAATTTTTGGTCCATACCCTCACCCAGACTGACCACACTACGATAAACTCAGGGCTACTGAGAGCCGGCCGCTTCATATCACGCCCGGCTCTCAGTAGCCCTTTCCCTCCGACTACCAAATAAAGTAGTCTCTCACATCACTCCGCTGTCTTAAGGACGTATTAGTAGCCCTGGTACAGCTCCCTCATCTCAAGGCTGGGCTGCGGGAACCCGTAGGCCTCCTCAGGATCACAAGGCACCCAGGTATCCCACCTACCCCTCGGCAATCCAGGATACGGCGGCACGCCGCCGATCTGAATGGTGTCGATGTTGTTGGCGTCAATCATGAGGAAGGGGCACTGGTAGAAGCTCTCCACCGGCTGACCCAGGATGACGTTGGTCATGGCTACCTGGAGGCAGACATCGGTCGGCTCCACGCCGCCGTGCGACGAGCAGGTATCAGCCACGCCGTCCTTTATGGAATCCCACATGGCAATCTCGGCATCGTTAGAAGCGATTATGATATGCTCCGGGTCGTCCAGGGGCAGGAGCAAACCAATTGACTCAAGCCCGGGGACCATGCCGGCGCCACCGCAGCCATGATGGAAGAGAGCCACGATTTCAGGATGGGCCATAACCGTGTCGGCGGTGATGGTCGCGGTCTGCTCTTCCGCCCAGTTGGTGTCCGCGGTCTGTATCACCGTAATCCAATCGTAGCGGTCGATCACCTTGTGGAAGCCCTCGCTACGCAGCTGGGCGGTCGCCATCTCACGCATACCCCACAATTCGGCAATTGTACAGGGGTTATCAGAGCCGTAGCCCCGCTCCTCGAGTGCGTTCACCAGCCACTCGCCCAGGATATCGGTGCCGCC
>JAFGFP010000055.1 GCA_016931015.1 Dehalococcoidales bacterium | reverse complement strand
TTCGTGTTTAACACCATTGATTGTTAGGGTTACCTTCTGCATAAGTTTTGCCCTCTCTCAATAGTTTGTTGGTCACCGACCAAAATGCTGAATAAGCGACCGGGTGCTATTACTTCACCCGGGAAATCTTTATCTCAGGCTGGCACCTCCTTTCCATTCTTCTATTCCTTGTGATAGTAAAGACAGACCTTTGGTACGGTTTACATAGATGCGCTACCGGCGATAAAGAGTAGGGTGGGCCTCTGAAATAGGCTGGAGAAGTGACCGTGAACCCGGGATTTGGAATACAGACAGGGACTGGGGGTATTAGAGAGTTAGCTTGGTCGTCAGATCCTCAGCATGATTACGAGGAAGACGCGCGGCGGTTCTCTCCCTGCCCTTTAATCACGTGTCATGAGGAAGCTGCACAGAGGCTGGTTAACAAAAGGGCGTTCTCCGCATGAAAGAACGCCTCAGGTACACTTCATTTCTTCGCCTACTCTCCTTTCCAAACACGGGAGGCACCGGCGTTTCCACCTGCACCCTCGGTCCCGGTTTCCCGGGACACCGTCTAAGCACCCCTGCATTCTTGTTTAGGATGCTTAGCTCGGAAAGCCATGCTTCTATTTTTGACCGCCAACAAAATAACATAGCGGTGATTATTCTGTCAAGTCTGCTTCGGGCAGGCCGGTACTGCGAAAATTTTTGGTGGTGGCGAGGGGTGGTGATTATAATTAGATGAGGGTATGGGGGGAGGTGTTGTACCGTGAGAGACTATCGTCCCGGGTGGCCCTGGGTAATCGCGGCCCTGCTCGGCCTGGCCCTGGCGGTGTCCTGCCGGCCGGTGGCTGATAGCGCCGGGGAAGAGAAGTACTCTAACCCGCCGCGCGCGGTAACCGCTACCGAAGACCTGCACCTCACCGGCTCCCCGCCGGAGGCGGTGGACATCGCCGCCTACCGTCTTGAGATAGACGGCCTGGTGGAGAGCCCCTTATCACTGAACTATGAGGACATCCTGGCCTACCCGGCCGTTACCGAGGTGGTGCTGCTTATCTGCCCCGGTGTCTTTCAGGATAACGCCGAGTGGACCGGGGTGCCGGTGTGGCGGCTGCTCGAAGATGCCGGTCTCAAGGCGGAGGCGACCAGGGTAGTCTTTCACGCCGATTCCTACACCGCTACCCTGCCGCTTGACGAAATTACGGGAAACGACAGCATCTTCCTGGCCCACACCGTTAACGAGGAGACGCTGCCCCTGGAGCACGGCTATCCGCTGCGTCTGGTGGCTGAGGACGAGCTTGGCTACAACTGGGTGAAGTGGGTAGACCGCCTTGAGGTTGAGTAGAGGGAATGGGGTGAGTGGAGGGAATGGGGTGAGTGGAGGGATTCGAACCCTCGATCTCCAGGGCCACAACCTGGCGCCTTAACCACTCGGCTACACTCACCGCGAAAGCATAACTATTATAGCTAAAACCACCTGCTCCTGCAATCCGGGGCCGGGGTCGGTCTGTTTCTTGGGCCGGTTCGGGCTTCAGGCCAGCTCTACTATGGTAACCCCGTTCCCCCCCTCCCCGTAGCCGCCGGCCCGGTACGATTTTACCAGGGGGTGTTGGGCGAGGTAGCTTCTGGCCGCCTGGCGTATGGTGCCCGTCCCCTTACCGTGAATCACCTTGACCCGGTAGAGGCCGGCCATGAAGGCGTCGTTTAAGTATTTATCCAGCTTGAGCAGCGCCTCGTCCACGGTAAGCTGGCGCAGGCGCACTTCGTCGCTTAACGGTGGCAGATTCTTCTTGGGCATGACTATATCCCGCTTCTATTATAGCCGGTTTTCACTTGAGCATCTCCTGAAGGTGCTGACGGCTGGTTATGGCGGTGGTCTGGTTGAGGAATTCCTTCAGCGAAGGGCTCTGCTTCCGCAGTTGGGCAAGCTCGACCCCGATGGGGCTGACCGAGGTGGGGCTGTCGGCGTAGGCGCCGTGGAAGGCGAAATAGGCCTGGTTCAGCTTCCTGAGATAGTAGCCGTTATCGGCGAGATATTGCCGACTTTCCTCCATGAACTCCTCGGCCAGCTCGACCTCGCCGCAGGTCAGGTATTCATCCACCCTTCTTCTGATGTCCCGCATCTCCCGGTTAAAGTCAAAGCCCGCGCCGTCTTCCTGGCTCGATTCGCCGGTGCTGGCTTCGGGGGCGTAGTATTTCTCGTAGACGAGGGCGCCGATTTCCTTGCTGGCCATGCTGGCCACGGTCTCGTTGATGGTGGCAATCTCGTAGTTGGGGGAGATGCCGGTCAAGTCTAAAGTGTATAAGAACCCCAGCGGCCTGGGGAAGAGGTACTGGTGCAGCCACTCCTCGGCGGCGGCATCGATGGTGAAGCTCAGGCTGGCCTCATTGGTTACCAGGCTGGGGTAGGTTGCCCCCAGGCCGCCCAGTTCGACCACCAGCGAGGATACCCCGAGCTCGTCGGCGGCCGCTTCCACGGCGGCTATCTCTTCGGAGGTGATGTCCGGGGTGAGGATAAACTCCTTCAGGCTCTCAATGCGCTCCCGGGGCGAAATTACGAGCAGCTTGGGCAGCGGCTCGAGCTTGAAGTTAAGCGGCGGGAAGTTAACCCTGGGCCTTACGCGGTAGATATCCCAAGGATTAAAGATATCCTGCTCGGCGAGTACCGTCTTTATCTGCTTTTCCAATATCCTCTCCACTTCGTCCTGCGAGGCCAGGGTCTCTTCCCGTAGTGTCTCCAGCTCAGCCTCGAGTTGTGCTGAGTCGTACGGTAGATGGCCGTATTCTATCGCCTGAATCTGAGATTTTAGAACTCTTATTCTCCCAATCGTGTCGAAGTGGTCGGTGACCGTCTTAACCTCGTCCGCCGTACGGCGGCGCCAGCCGGAGGCGAGCTGGCCTAGCTCGTGGGGGATGGTTCTTACTTCCCAGGCTGCCAGGCTGAAGCGGTGGGGGCTGGCTATCGCCTCCAGTTGCTGGTAGAGGTCGGGGGTCTTACTACACCCGCTGCCGCCTAGCCCCAGCCCCAGCAGAATCACGCTCAGAACGAGAACAGGCTTTATCTTCAATTTCAACCCTTAGCGCTTATCCCGGACGCGGCGAGGCGGGTTTGGGCGCCGAGTTGGTGATACCGGGCTCGCTTGCTATAATAAGTGGTTAGCCGCTGTCGGAGAGCCGCTGGAAGCGGTTAATAGTCTATTCTAGATAACGATTATATCACGGTGAGATACCGAGCGCGAAACAGGGGGCGAAGTGAAAGACTACTATCAGATTTTGGGCGTCCCGGAAAACGCCCGCGATGCCGAGATAAAGAGCGCCTACCGCCGGCTGGCCTTCAAGTACCACCCGGATACCAATCCCGGTAGGGAGAAGGAGGCCGAGGCAAAGTTTAAGAAGATAAACGAGGCCTACTGCGTGCTCGGTAATAAAGAAAAGAGGCGCCAGTACGATGCCGCCCGCCGGGGACGGCCCGCCGGCGGCTCTCAGGGCTTTGGCTACTCGCAGCAGGATATCTTCCGGGGCATGTTCTCCGGCGAGGCGGGGTTTAGCGAGATGCAACGGATGTTCGCTCAGGCCGGGCTCCGCTTCGACCGGGACTTCGTCAGCCGGGTCTTTTTCGGTGGTAAGGGCTTTAACTACTATTCCTTTAACGGGGCCGCCGGCCCTTATCAGAGGGCCTACGGCCCGACCGGCGTCGCTGCCTACCGGCCGGGGCGGGTGGAGAGGGCCTTATCCAAGGCGGCGGCCGGGCTGGGGAAGTTCTTGCTAACGAGGGTTTTCGGTCTAAAGTTCGAGGAGCCGAAGGTTGAGAAGGAGGCTGATAAGAAGCTGGATAAGCACCTCGGGCTTGAGGTTTCTCGGACCGAGGCGCTCTCCGGGGGCGAGATAGCGATTAGCTACCGGCGGGGCCTGAAAAAGACAAAGCTCATGGTTAAGATACCGGCCGGGGTGAAAGCCGGAACCAAAATCAGGCTGAAAAAGATGGGGCGGGTCAAGGGTGAGAGGGCCGGTGACCTCTATCTCCACGTCAAGGTAAAGAAGTAGCGTTTCGTGGTTTTCAGAGAAGGGCTACAAAGCGTTCCTGGGTAATCTCGGCGAGCCTGAGTATAGAGACCAGCGTGCCCCGGGGCACCTCTCTTTTCCCGATTGGCACGGGGACTATCCGTTTGCCTCCCTCGGCCAGTTCCTTTATAAAAACCTGATGGCTTCCCCGTTTCGATTTACCTCTCGGTTGGAAGCCATCTCTAATGAGAGCGTTAATAATCTGGTCGCTCGAACAAGGCGGCAGTTATAGTCATGCCGACGTCGGTACCCCGGCTCTTAAAGAGGACAGTATAGGACGCTCACCCGGTTCGTCGTGGCGTATTACCTTGATGTCCCTCTCCTGCAGGATAGTTGATAGCTCGCCCTCTTCGGCCAGGGTGTCGAGATAGAGGTCAACCGCATCGTGCAGATTTTCGCAGGCTTCCTCTATACTATCTCCACAGCTAGCCACATCGAGCTCCGGACACCAGGACGAATATTGGTTGTTTTCTTTTCGTATCCAAACGGATAGTTCGATGTACGGTTTTTGTTCACGGCTGGATGACATTTAGGGACTCCTTTTTTAGATATTCCCTGCGGTATATGAGTAAATCACGTTAGATTGCAGTTTGTCAAAGGTTGATATATGCCGTACCCTTACTTATACTTAGCAGCCCCATCCTGGCAAACGACTTGTTTTTAGGTTTGTCTTACTCCAGTCTGGCGGCGACCTTAGCCAGCTCCCAGGAGTACTCGTAGAGGTGCAGCCCTTTGCTTACGGCCATAATCTCGCCGTCGTTTACCCCTATCTCCGAGGCCATGTATTCCTTGAGGAGCTGCAGGGCGGCCAGGTTGGAGGGAAAGCCGGCCCATAAGTCCCACGACCGGAAGTAGACCACGAAGTTAAGCCGTTCGTTAAGGATTCTGGTATCGACGGCGCGCAGACACGGCGGGTCGCTTAGAAAGATGGACTGGGCGTCCCCGACCGCCATAAAGGCCTGGTTGGTGTTGTGCCCGTCCTCCCGGTACATGCGGATGACCTCGCTAATCTGCGGCTCCAGGTACTGGCCGTAGGTGTACTGCTCTCCCTCGGCGCGGTGGGCGGTCATGAGGTAGGGGAGGTAGCTTTCGATGTAATCCATGGTGCTCGGCGGCGGCACCCCTTGGGGGACGTCGGGGGTGAGGGGCCTGTTGCCCGGGCTCTTTATCTGGACGACCACAAACTCGAGCTCCTTACGCCGCTCGCCGGCGTAGCTCCCCCGTTCAATCTTATAGTTACGGCCCTCCGCCAGGGTCTTACGCAGGCAGAGAAACCAGGCTTCGGAGAGGTCTCTGGCCTCAATCAGTGAAATCTTCACGCGTTAGCCTAACCAGTCTTTTTCAATTCGTCCAGCTCTTTATTTACCTCTTCCAGCTCGGCCTGGAGCTCCCGCTGGTATTCCTCGAGCATGCGCCGGTACTCATTGCGGCGCGGGAAGCAGCCGGGGCCGCGAAACCAGAAGCCGAAAGGGGGCATCCCGAAGCCGAACCGATGCCAGTGCCAGTGGCGGTACATTTTCCCACTCCCCTTATCTTTTTCCCCGGAACAGGTTAAAGAACCTGTCCTCGTATTCCGTGAATAAGTCCCAGCGTTCCAGCTCCTCCTGAAGCTCGTGGGGTTCACCGTGTCCCGCTTCCACCTTACGGAAGAGCTCTTCAATCCTGAACCTGGCGTCGGCCGGAACGCCGCGGGAGTCCATCTTGAGGAGCCCTCTGGCCCCCATCTGCGAGAGGTTATCCCGTACCGAGTTTCTGGTTATCTCAAAAGTGAATTTCATCAGCGAGACGTCCCAGAGGTCGTCCTCGCCTTTGACGATGCAGGTCAGCGGGTCGCCGCGCTTGTCGATTTCGGCGTTGAGCCGGTCGACCACGGAGAGCAGCCGGTCGGCGACGATGGTGAGCTCCTTGGGCTCGTTACGGTAGCTGTAGAAGAGCCCGGCGCTGGCGGCTCCCTGCTGTCTGGTGAGCATATCGAGATAACGCTGCGCCTCGGCGCTGAACCCCTGGAGCCGGGAGAGGTAGTAGGGGGTGACCACGCGGGGCCTTTCGGCGATGACCCGACCCTCTCTGATGACGGTCTCGGCGGCGTTCTCCACCAGCTCCCGGTAGCTCGGCTCGGTGAGCAGGTAGTAGTAGATATTGGTCGTGCCGAAGGTAGCCAGGCTCTGCTTGGGCAGCCTGAGGGTCTCGGTGTGTTGCACCGCCTCCCTGATTCTCTCGTCGTCGATGTCCATATCTCCGCCTTTTCGCTAGGGGATAGCTATTAGCTCCTGCTTTAGCTCGTTAAGGAGGTTGTGATACTGTGAGTCGAGCTGGGACTGCCGGCGGCGCCACTCCGCCTGAAACTGGGGCTGCTTTTCGACGTCTATCCGGAATCTGCCGAACGTCCCCATCTGCTGCTGCAGGCTCTGGCTTACCTGCGCCTCGAACTCCGTTTTCAGGGCTTGGTAGACCTGCCGGCGCTGCTCCTTCCCCTGCCCCGAGTAGTGCTCGAAGATACGCCGCATCTGGCTGAAGGCGTTCTCCAGGGCTACCTGGTTAGTCTTTACCAGTTTCAGGCCGTCCATGGCCCGCTTGTTAGCGCTCCGGGCCGGGTCGCTGTCGGGCAGGTTGATATTGCGCACCAGCACGTTAGTGATGCCCCGGGCGACGTGCTTTCTCGCCTTCTCGTCGAACTTACCCAGCGATACTACCAGGTTACCGCCTTCTTTCAGGTACTCGGTAGCCAGTTTTTCCCCCTCGGGGAGGTATTTCCACCCCAGGCGCTCTTCCTCAGTCGCTTCGCCCAGCCCGGCTACCTTCTCCGCCGCTATCTCACGGGCGCTCTTTATCTCATCGTCCATATCGCTCACCGGATATTACCTGACTACCTAAGATTATAACAAATCCCTATCAAAGCTTAAACCTAGCCCGGGGTGCGGGCTTTTTTGTCTTTAACAGGCCAGGTGATATAATTTAGCTACATTTATCTACGGGAAAGCGGGCTTACGGGGGCGCTGTGGAGAAGGACTTCGAGGTTATCGACCACACCGCCGACGTCGGGGTGATTGCCTACGGGGCTGATTTAGACCAGGCGTTCGCTAATGCCGCGAGGGCCCTGTTCAGCCTGATAGCCGAGCCCGATGACATCGCCGAGGCTCTTCACCGCGACCTGGAGCTAGCGGCCTCCGACCAAGAAGACCTGCTCGTTACCTGGCTCAACGAGCTTATCTACCTTTTCGATACCGAGCACCTTCTCTTTAAGCGCTTCGAGGTCAGCGTGCTCGGTGACCGGCTTAAGGCCCGGGCATACGGGGAGAAGGTGGATAGCTCCCGGCACCGGCTCAAGACCGGGGTTAAGGGGGCAACCTATCATATGCTCGGCGTGAGCCGGAACGATAGCGGCTGTAAGGTTCGGGTAATCCTTGATATTTAGCGGCGGAGACGGTTATGGCGCAATGGCGCGGTAAGGTAAACAGGATAGACGACTACCGCTGGCAAGTCCCGGTAAGCTATAAACCGGGGATGCGGGTCGCCGGCTTAATCTACGCCAGCCAGTCCATGCTGGAGCATATCTTCGAGGAGCAGGTCTTCGAGCAGGTGGCTAACGTGGCCTTTCTCCCCGGTATCGTCGGTAACTCCCTGGCCATGCCCGATATCCACTGGGGCTACGGCTTTCCCATCGGCGGCGTGGCGGCCACCAGGATAAAAGACGGGGTCATCTCGCCGGGTGGGGTGGGTTTCGATATTAACTGCGGCGTCCGACTCTTACGGACTAATCTTACCCTGGATGAGGTAAAACCTAAGATTGAAAAGTTAGTTAATGAGCTTTACGATAACGTCCCTTCCGGGCTCGGCTCCGAGGGTAAGATGAGGGTAAGCGAGAAGGAGCTTAATCAGGTGCTTAAGCAGGGCAGCCGCTGGGCGCTGGAGAAGGGCCTGGGCGAGCCGGAAGACATCGTGGTTACCGAGGAAGCCGGCTGTATGAAGCAGGCTGACCCGGATAAGGTCAGCACTAGGGCCAAGAAGCGGGGCATCCCGCAGCTGGGCACGCTGGGCTCCGGGAACCACTTTCTGGAGATAGAGGCGGTTACTGAAATCTACGACTCAGAGGCGGCCGGGGTGATGGGTATCACCGGGGTGGGGCAGATACTGGTGCTTATTCATACCGGCTCTCGGGGGCTGGGGCACGAGGTCTGCGGGGATTACGTCCGGCGGCTGGGGGAGGCGGTAAAAAGGTACGGCATCGACTTACCCGACCGCCAGCTTGCCTGCGCTCCGGTAAGCTCGGTGGAGGGGCAGGACTACCTCGGGGCGATGGCCTGCGCCGCTAACTATGCCTGGACGAACCGCCAGTGTATCGCCCACTGGACGAGAGAGTCCTTCGCCAGGGTCTTTGGCCTGAGCCGGCGGGAAATCGGCTTGGAACAGATATACGACGTGTGTCATAATATCGCTAAGGTAGAGGAGCACACCGTCGGCGGCAAGCGGGAGACGCTCTGCGTTCACCGTAAGGGGGCGACCCGGGCCTTTCCGGCGGGACACCGCGACCTTCCCGCTAGGTATCGCGACATCGGTCAGCCGGTGTTAATCCCCGGTGACATGGGGCGCGGCTCTTTTATCGCCCTGGGTACCGAGCGGGCCATGGCCGAGTCTTTCGGCTCCACCTGTCACGGTGCCGGGCGGCTCCAGAGCCGGTCGGCGGCTAAGCGCAGCCTGAAGGGCGCGGAGGTTGCCCGCGAGCTGGCCGGCCGGGGGATTACCGTTAAGACCGGGAGCTTGGGCTCCCTGGCGGAAGAGGCCTCTCAGGCTTACAAGGATGTCGCCGAGGTGGTCGAAGTAACCGATAAGGCGGGTATCTCCCGGAAGGTCGTCCGGGCGGCGCCCGTTGGGGTAATTAAGGGTTAGGAGAGTAAGAATGTATTTCAAGGATAATGTCGCGGCCCTGGGGCACACCCCGTTGGTGGAGCTACCCCGCCTGAGCCCGAACAAGAAGGTGCGTATTCTGGCCAAGATGGAGGGGCAGAGCGTCGGCGGCAGCGGCAGTGTCAAAGACCGCATCGCCCGCTATATGATAGAGGCCGCCGAGGCGAGCGGGGAGCTCAGCCGGGATAGAACCATCATCGAAGCTACCAGTGGTAATACCGGGATAGCCCTGGCTTGGCTGGGACGAAGGATGGGTTATCCGGTTACCATCGTCATGCCGGACAGCATGAGCCGAGAGAGGCGGCAGCTACTTAAGATATTCGGGGGCGAGCTGGTGCTTACCGACGGGGCGCTGGGTATGAGCGGGGCGATTGGCAAAGCCCGCGAGCTGGTGGCCGGCGACCGGAAGTACTTTATGCCCGACCAGTTTAACAACCCGGCTAATCCCCTGGCGCACTATGAGACCACCGGCGCCGAGATACTGGATGATTTTCCCTACGACCGGATTAACGCCCTCGTCTGCGGGATTGGTACCGGCGGCTCGATATGCGGTATCAGCCGCCGGCTGAGAGAGAGCTACCCTGATATCAGGGTGGTCGGGGTCGAGCCCTATCCCGGTGACTCTATCCAGGGCCTAAAGTGCATGGACGAAAACGAGGTTCCGGCGGTGCTCGACTTAAGTTTGATTACGGAGAGGATTAATGTTTCCAGCCGCGAGGCGGCGGCGGCCACCCGGCGGCTGCTGAAAGAGGAGGGAGTCTTCGCCGGCCTGTCCTCGGGGGCGGCGCTCTGCCAGGCCGTCAAGATTGCCTCGGAGATGACCAGCGGTAATATCGTCGTGGTGCTCCCCGACGGGGGCTGGAAGTACCTGAGCCTCGATTTCTGGACCGAGAACGATGCCGGAGATAGATAGCCAAGCGCCGGTAATTCGCCTGCCCGAGCCGTGCCTTAAGGGGAACCTCTCCCTGGAGGAGGCGATTACCCGGCGGCGCTCGGTGAGAAGCTTCTCCACGGAGGCGGTTACCCCGGCCCAGTTATCCCGGGTGCTGTGGGCGGCCCAGGGGATAACTGATATGGGCCGTGATTTGAGAGCCGTGCCCAGCGCCGGGGCGACCTACCCCTTGGAGGTCTACGTCGTCTGCGGGCAGGACGGTGTCGCCGGTATCGGCGCCGGGGTGTATCGCTATCACCCGGCCCGGCACTCCCTGACGCTTCACCTCGGGGGCGATTTCCGCGCCGACCTGGCCCGGGCCGCCCTGAGCCAGGGGTGTGTCGCCAGGGCGCCGCTAACTATAGTTATCGGGGCTTATTTTACGCGCACCACCCGGGGCTACGGCCAGCGCGGCGAGATGTATGTTCACATCGAGGTGGGGCACGCCGGGCAGAATATCTACCTTCAGGCGGCTGCCCTGGGACTGGCTACGGTGGCCGTCGGAGCCTTCCGTGACCAAGCCGTCCGGGAAGCCCTGCATCTGGAGGCGGATTGCCAGCCTCTGTATCTTATGCCCCTTGGGAAAACGGCCTAGCCACTTAGTCGTGCCTCTATTCCGGCTGGGAGACCCTTCCTGAACAGTCGGGTCGGCTACCGGGCTAGCAAGAGCGCCTCTTCTTTAATCCGGCTGTGCTTCGGCTTTAGGCTTGGCTTTTCTGCGTCTGGTAGCGAAGAATGCCCCCAGCCCCGCTGCCACGGAGCCGCCGATGATAGCGATGACGGCGGGAGTGAATATGTTCCGGGAGAAGGTGGCGGTGACGGTCTTATCGGCGGTCATGACTACGGTAGTGGTTTCCGCATCAGGGTCGGTAACCTCGCCGCTCCAGCTCTCGAATCTCCAGCCGCTTTCCGGGGTAGCCGTGATGGTGAACTCGGTGCCCTCGGCGTAGACATAGATAGAAGGGGAGGGGACGGTAGTGCCGTTTCCATTGGCTTTGATGGTGAATTCGTGCATTATCCGGGAGAAATTGGCGGTGACGGTCTTATCGGTGGTCATGGTTAACGTGTTGTTAGCTAGCCCAGGATAATCTACCTCATCGCTCCAGCCGTCGAATTGCCAGCCGCTTTCCGGGGTAGCCGTAATGGTGACCTCGGTGCCCTCGGGGTAGCTATAGACGCCGCTTTCGGGATTGACCAGGCCGCTGCCGTTAACCTCTATGGTGAGGGAGTGTACTATCTGGGAGAAGTTAGCGGTCACCGTCTTTTCACCGGTTATGGTTACCGTAGTCATTTCTAGCCCGGGATAACCTACCTCGCCGCTCCAGCCGTCGAACTGCCAGCCGCTTGCCGGGGTAGCCGTGATGGTAATCTCAGCCCCCTCGTTGTAGGTGTAGGTGTCGGCTGCGGGGTCGGTGGTGCCGTGGCCATTGACCTGGATAACCAGAGGGTGGGTTATGTTGGCAAACATGGCCGTGACGAGCTTGTCCGAATTCATCTCTACGCTGACGGGGTTCTCTTGGCTGCACAGGTCGCCGCTCCAGCCGATGAACTCGTAGCCCTCCGCAGGCAGCGCTTCAAGCTCGACTACGCCGTTCCTTATGTAGTCGCGGGAATAAGGACAAGTCGGCTGGAGGGAACCGTTTATCTCAACGGCGCCTCCCGCGTGTGGCGTAGTATCCACGCTGAGTTCCACGGTCGTCGAACCTGACGACTCTTCGACTGGGCCCCCTCAGGCTGCCGCAGGCCTCGCGGTAAGCAGCGTCACTGATGCCAGCGACAGGGCTGCGGAGAGGATAAGGCAGGGCAGGACGATCTTGAGTGATTTCATTCCGGCGTTCTTCTACTTTCTAACGATAGTCACGGCTCTCGGGATAGCCGATTTATTCCGCTCTCTATTTTACACCGTTTGCCCTGAGCTTGGAAAGTACGGGGCGGTGCTGGCTACCCCGGTGCTGTCGGCGGCGGGAAACTTGACATCCGGGGGATAATGAATTATATTTTTCAATCCTGTTACTTTAGCGGGGTGAGAATACTTTACAGGCGAACTACTTTGGGGGGATACTGGTTGAGTGGGGTTTGACTACCCTAATCCAATCTATTTGACATAAAGGGGGAAAGGGTTTATGCCAGCGGAGCAGGACAGGACTCTAGAGGCGCTTCAGGTCGCTATCCAGATGGAGATTGACGGCAAGGAATTCTACCTCAAGGCCAGCCGGGAAAGCGGTAACGAGATGGGTAAGAAGCTGCTCGCCTCGCTGGCGGCCGAGGAAGACCTTCACCGGCAGACCTTCGAGGAGATATACCGGTCGCTTAAGGATAAAAAGGGCTGGCCCGAGACTCGCCTTGAGTCGGACGGAGGAGCGGGCTTAAGAACCATATTTGCCCGGGCCACGGCCGATTCCGGGGTAAAGGCTCAGGCCAGCGAGCTCGACGCCGTGAAGACGGCCATGGACATGGAAAACAAGACCTACGATTACTATCAGGCCCAGAGCCAGACCGCAAGCTACGGCGGCGAGAAGGAGTTCTATCGGGCGCTTATGGCCCAGGAACGGGGGCACTATCTGGTGCTGCTCGACTACTACGAGTATCTTAAAGACCCGGCGGGCTGGTTCGTGCAGCAGGAGCACCCGTCGCTGGACGGCGGATAGAACGGTAACAAGTAGAGACAAGGGAGACAGAGCGATGCTCGAAATTAAGCACCTGGCGGTAGCGGTTGAGGGCAGGGAAATCCTGCATGACGTAACCATGAAGATTGGGGTCGGCGAGACCCACGTCCTCTTCGGGCCCAACGGCAGCGGTAAGACCACCCTGCTGGCGGCGATAATGGGCTTTCCTAAGTATAAGGTAACCGCGGGCAGCATCAGCTTCCGCGGGAAGAATATCACCAAGCTCTCGCTCGACGAGCGGGCCCGCTTGGGTATCGGCATGTCCTTTCAGCGGCCCCCGGTGGTGCGCGGCGTAAAGACGCGGGACATGGTCGCCGCCTGCCTCAGGGGGCGGGGTGACGGGGAGATTATCGAGCGGCTCGCGGAGAAGACCGACCTCACCGACTTTATGGAGCGGGAGATAAACTACGGCTTTTCCGGCGGGGAGATAAAGCGCTCCGAGATGATGCAACTTCTGGCGCAGAAGCCGGAGCTTGCCCTGCTCGATGAGCCCGAGTCCGGGGTCGACCTGGAGAACATAGCCTTAATCGGCAGCCTGATAAACGAGCTCCTGGAGAAGGATTGCCCTATCGTCGACCGGAAGTGTATGGGGCTTATCATCACCCACACCGGCCATATCCTGGACTACGTCGACGCCCGTACCGGCTACGTCATGTGCCAGGGGAGAATCGGCTGCGAGGGCGACCCTCACGAGATACTGAAAAACATCAAGCAGAAGGGCTATGAGGAGTGTACCCAGTGCCTGGTAAGGAGGTTCCACTAGTGAGCGAGGTGAAGACTTCCCGGACGCATCGTGATAAGGCTGAGGCGGCGGCGGAGAAGCCGGCCGCTCTGGGTCAGGATGTTGACCTCGATAGCTACGTCGCTTCGGCTGAGGAACCGGCCTACCAGGCTGACCCATCGGGTCTCCCCGCTCCGGCCAAGGAGCAGATGCTGGGGGCCGGGGTCATGCTCGACGACTTGAGTCAGAGGTCGGGGACCTATATCCAGATGGACAATACCCCGGTTCACAGCTCGGTCAGGGAGGAGGGGGTGGAGGTGATGCCGGTGAGCCAGGCTCTCGCGAAGTACGACTGGATGGCGGACTACTGGTGGCAGGCGGTGGCGGTGGACGCCGATAAGTACACGGCTAACGTCGAGCTGGGCCAGCACGACGGCTACTTTATCAGGGCCCTGCCCGGGCAGAAGACGGTCTTCCCGGTTCAGGCCTGTCTCTACATGTCGCAGGCGCGGCTGCAGCAGAATGTACATAACATCGTCATCGCCGAAGAGGGCTCGGAGCTTCATATTATTACCGGCTGCACCACGGGTTCGGGAAACGACCCCGGCCTGCACCTGGGCGTCTCCGAGTTCTACATAAAAAAAGGCGCCAAGGTTACCTTTACCATGATTCACAGCTGGAACCCCGAGGTGGCGGTTCGTCCCCGCACCGCCGCCGTGGTGGAGGAGGACGGCTTGTTCCTGAGTAACTACGTGCTCATGAAGCCGGTGCACTCCTTACAGATGTACCCCTCCGCCCGCTGTGTCGGGGAGCGGGCCACGGTCCGGTACAACAGTATCCTGGTGGCCCCCGAGGGCTCGTCGCTGGACGTGGGGGCGCGGGCCACGCTCGAGGCTAAAGGGGCCCGCACGGAAATCATCAGCCGGGCGATAACCACCGGCGGCAGTATTATCGCCCGGGGCTATATCGAGGGTAGCGCCCCCGAGGTAAAGGGGCACCTGGAGTGCCGCGGGCTCATCCTGGAGGGCGGAGGCACAATTCACGCCATCCCCGAGCTCAAAGGCAATCTGGCGGGCATTGACCTCTCTCACGAGGCGGCGGTGGGTAAGATTGCCGAGGAAGAGGTAGAGTATCTTATGTCCCGGGGGCTGAGCCGTACCGAGGCGACGGCGACCATCGTCCGGGGCTTTATCCGGGTGGATATCGAGGGCTTGCCCCCGACGCTCGGCGCCGAGCTGGAACGAGCGATTGAAGCCAGCGAGAAGGAGCTCATGTGAGCTTAAGGCGTGAGAAGCCGTGTCAGCCCCGATTTTGGGGTTTGACAGTCGGGGCGGGTCGGCCTATTATAGTAATGATTATTATTATTGATTAAGGATTAAGCTAACCGGGATTATTCTGTGTTACGAAGGTCGAAACAGAGGGAGGCAATCCTGAATTTCCTGAGACGGACGTCGTCTCATCCCACCGCCTATCATGTCTACGAGGCGGTGCGGCAGGAGATGCCTAACATCAGTCTGGGGACGGTCTATCGCAACTTGAAACTGTTGAGAGATGAGGCGGAGATTACTGAGCTGGACCTGGCGGGCAGCCTGAGTCGGTTTGACGGTGACCTAAGCAGCCACTATCATTTCCGCTGTGAGCGCTGCGGACGGGTTTTCGATGTTGACGAGCCGGTGGATCTGGAGAGAAACGAGAGGGTAGCCAAGAAGACCGGCTTTCGGGTTTCTCATCATGTCCTGGAGTTTCGCGGCTTGTGTCGGGACTGTCAGACCTCTGCTAAATAAAAGGGGGATGGCAAGAATGGATCTCAAGGCGTTACATCGGTTGAGCTACGGTCTCTACGTCGTCGGCTCGAAAGAGGGAGACCGCCTTAATGCTCAGATTGCCAACACGGTCTTCCAGGTGGCCTCCGAGCCGCCCACGGTCGCCGTCAGCATCAACAAGGACAATCTCAGCCACCAGTTTATTCACCAGAGCCGGGTCTTCACGGCCTCCGTGCTCTCTAAGTCAACTCCCCTCCCCTTCATCGGGCGCTTCGGTTTTAAGTCGGGCCGGGACATCGATAAGCTGAACGGCGTCGACTACAAGACAGGCGAGACCGGAGCCCCGGTGATACTGGAAAACGCCGTCGCCTATCTGGAAGTAGCCCTGGTTAATGAAGTCAGTGTGGGCACGCACACTATTTTCATCGGCGAGCTTAAGGCGGCGGAAGTCCTCACCGAAGAAGAGTGCCTGACCTACGAATACTACCATCAGGTTAAGCGCGGCACTACGCCCAAAGCGGCTCCGGTCTATATCGCGGAGCAAAGGAGGTAGCAATTATGGCGAAATACGAGTGTACCGTGTGCGGCTACGTCTACGACCCTGAGGCGGGCGACCCGGACGGTAATATTGCCCCGGGGACACCCTTCGAGGAGCTCCCGGATGACTGGGTGTGTCCCGTGTGCGGGGCGGCCAAGAGCGACTTTAAGAAGCTGGAGGAGTGAGGGCGATGATAGAGAACCTGAGTCGGGAGCAGCTGGCCGGAATACTGGAGGCGCTGCCGCTGGATATTTCCTTCGTTGACGGGGATGACTTGGTCAGGTTCTGGAACCGGCACGAGAGCCGGGTCTTTAAGCGGCCGCGCTCGGTGCTGGGGAAGTCGGTGCGGGACTGCCACCCCGAACACAGCCTGGACAAGGTAAACCAGATAATCTCCGATTTTAAGAGCGGTAAGCGTAGCTCGGCGGAGTTCTGGATTGACCACCAGGGGATGAAGCTCTATATCCGCTATTTTGCGGTGCGGGACGAGAGCGGCCGCTATCTGGGAACCCTGGAAGCGGCTCAGGATATCACCGGTATCAAGGCGCTTAGGGGTGAAAAAAGGCTGCTCGATGAGTAAAAGGGCCGCTCTTTCGCGCGCTCTATGACATTAGGTAATGAAGAAAAATAACCAAAGGGGGCTAACTATGACAGCACTGAATCAGATTTACCGGTGTAACGTTTGCGGCAACATCGTTGAGGTACTGCATGCTGGGGAGGGAGAGCTGGTCTGCTGCGGCCAGCCCATGGAGCTACTCGAGGCGAAGACTGTTGATGCCGGCAAGGAAAAGCACGTCCCGGTGATTGAGGCGGGCGCCGCGGGAGTAAAGGTCAAGGTCGGCGACGTTCCCCACCCCATGGAGGAGAAGCACTACATCGAGTGGGTTGAGGTGGTTACCGACGGCGATGGCTGCCGCCATTTCTTTAAGCCGGGGGACAAGCCGGAGACCGAGTTCGGCGTGAAGTCCGGGAAGGTGGCCGCCCGGGAGTACTGTAATGTCCACGGCTTGTGGAAATCCGCTTAGCAGGGTTATCCCAGAGCCCAATTAAGAGAAAGCAAAGCCAAAGGAGGTTTTACCATGGAAGAAGTACAGGAAAAGGTTGCTAGCCTGCCGCGTTTGGGGGAGCCGGCGCCGGACTTTACGGCGGTGACCACTCACGTTACGGTTAAGCTGGAGGACTTCAAAGGGAGCTGGCTGGTTCTCTTCTCACACCCGGCGGATTTCACGCCGGTGTGCACCACCGAGTTTCTCGCCTTCGCTGAAATCTATCCCGAGCTGCAGAAGAGAGGCACCGAGCTTCTGGGATTAAGCATCGACAGCCTCTCCTCTCACATCGCCTGGGTGCGTAACATCGAGGAGAAGACCGGGGTCAAGATTCCCTTCCCCATTATCGCCGACCTCGACCGCTCGGTCTCTACCGCCTACGGCATGGTTCACCCCGGGCAGAGTAAGACCGAGACGGTGCGCTGCGTCTTCATCATCGACCCCAACCAGATTGTAAGGACGATACTCTACTACCCGCTGACCACGGGGCGCAATATGGATGAGATACTGCGCATCATCGACGCCTTACAGACCACCGACGCCAATAAGGTGGCTACGCCGGCCAACTGGAGACCGGGCGACAAGGTAGTGGTGCCGCCGCCGACCACGCAGGAGATGGCGGAAGAGAGACTCAAGGAGAAAGGGTACGAGTGCGTGGACTGGTATCTCTGTAAGAAGAAGCTCTAAGAGCGAGGAGGCTAAGATGGCTTGTATCAGCACCGACGGGACACTGACCGAGTCCGGCCTCAAGATATTTCGGGCCATGAGCTCGGGGCCGGTGTCCCCGGAAGAGGTTGCCCGGAGCACCGGGCTTCCCATGTATCGCATAAGGGGCGGCATCCGCGACCTGATTCCGGCTGGTTTCGTCGTCCAGAAGGGCGATAAGTATCAGCTTACCGAGAAGGGCGCGGCCATGCTCAAGAAGTAGCCGGCCTTCCCCGAGGGAAGTTTTAGGTGTAGCGAGGCCACGCGCCCGGTAGGGATACTTCTTATCGCTTTTCTTGCCGGGCGTCGTGGTTTGGTAGTGGCGGCCGAGGGGGTTAGCGTTTATAATAGGGCGGGCGCTACCTTAGCGCCGGGCCGGATAGGGCCGCGCCGGCGAGCGCCACCGAGAAATAACGGAGGGATTACATGGATAAGGAAAAGATTATCGCTCTCTTGAACGTGGACCTTGAGGGTGAACACGGGGCGATTATTCAGTATTTGACCCACGCCTACGCCATGGGTGAGGGCGAGATGTCCTGCGAGATTGAGGCCCTGGCCCGCGAAGAGATGCGCCACCTGGACTGGCTGGCGGAGACCATCGTCGAGCTGGGCGGCGTCCCCAGT
>JAFGFP010000054.1 GCA_016931015.1 Dehalococcoidales bacterium | reverse complement strand
GGCCCCAGGATAATAAAGGTATCCTTGAATCTTATCCGGGAGATGGTGGCCCCGGCTACCGGCCCCGAGTAGATATAGCCGGCGTGGGGTGAGACCAGGCCGACGACGTCCTCTTTGGCGGTGGTCTCATCGACCATGCCCCGAATCATCTCTCTGAGCTTGGCGGCCTGAGCCGGATAGAACTGCCCGGCGACTACCGGCTGCCTAATCATGGCCTCCTCCTCCGGCCGGGGATACCCTGAAGTTAAGCTCGGCCCCGCAGAAGGCGCATTTCCCGTCCTTGAGGCCGACGACGTTGGTCTGGTAGCCGTACCTTTCTACGTTTAGTTTACCGCAGGAGTAGCAGAAGGTGCTCTCGCTCTTGTGCCCTGGGACGTTGCCCGCGTAGATAAACTTGAGTCCCGCCTTCTTCCCGATGTCATAAGCGCGCTCCAGGGTGGCGATTGGGGTGGGGGGAAGGTGCTGGAGGTGGTAGTTGGGGTAGAACCTGGTTACGTGCCACGGGGTGAGCTCACCCAGTTTGTCCCGTATCCAGCCGGCGATGCCCTCAAGCTGGCTATCGTCGTCGTTCATGGTGGGGATGATATTGGTGACCACCTCGACGTGCATCCGCCACTTGTCCTTCGCCCGCTCGGCGACCTCCAGAATACCGCGCCAGTGGCTTATCCTGGTCAGCTTCTGGTAGAGAGAGTCGGAGAAGCCCTTAACGTCCACCCGCCAGGCGTCGAGATAAGGCCCGATGGTATCCAGCGCATCCGGGGTCAGGTAGCCGTTGGTGACGTAGACGGTGTACAGGCCGTTCTCTTTAGCCAGCCTGGCGGAGTCTAGGGTGTACTCGAACCAGATGGAGGGCTCGTTATAGGTCCAGGCGATGCCGGCGCAGTGCTGACTCTTAGCCATATCGATTTCGGCCTGGGGCTGAATGTCGCGCGTCCCCCGCCACGGCTCCCCGATTTCGAGGCAGGAAATCTCCCAGTTTTGGCAGTCCTGGCAGTGGAAGTTACACCCCCAGGTGCCCAGGGACAGGGCCAGCGTGCCGGGGTAGAAGTGAAAGAGGGGCTTCTTCTCGATGGGGTCGGCGGCCAGCGAGGACACCAGGGCGTAGTTCAGATTGTAGAGGGTGCCGTCCTGGTTCCGGTACATGCGGCAGACCCCGAGCTTGTCCGGGTTAATGGTGCAGCGCCACTGACAGGTGTGACACCTGACCCGGGAGCCGGACAGCTTTTCGTAGAGCCTTGCCTCATGCATGGCTATCACCGCTACTGTTTAGTTTAATTATATCATTCGTTTCGGGTAAGTTATAGCCGGTGATTTATCGGTTTTTACCCTCACCCCCTGTGTCCCCCTCTCCCTCCAGGGAGAGGGGGAGGATAAAAAAGAGGGGGAGGATAAAAAAGAGGGGGAGGATAAAAAAGAGGGGATAGTCTTTATAAGATACCCTTCAAATAGGGTGGTGTAATGAGTGGAAATGAAATATAGAATATATCAGTAGTGTAAATAAGTGTAAATATGAGAACCGGCCTCTTCTTAAACACTCTTGAAGGCGAAGAGTGGGTGAAATAGTAAAAGGAATGCATTGGGTAAGGAATACATTGGGGTGTGGTGGTAAGAGGGGCTACGCCCCTCTTTTTCCTTAAAGGGCGGCGGGTGGGAAAAGATAGAACCGGGGTGGGGTGATAAACATTACCCCATCTTGACTAGCTGACTCCCGGCGGTTAGACTGGTTGAGGTAGTTTGCCATGAAAGTTATCGGCCTTACCGGGGGTATCGCCAGCGGCAAGAGCACCGTGTCCCGCTTCCTGGCGGAGTTGGGGGCGGTGGTTATTGACGCCGACAAAATCGGCCATGAGGTACTCGGCTCTGACGGTAAGGTCAGGCGGGAGCTTACGGCTGCCTTCGGTAAGCAGATTCTTACCCCCGGCGGCAGCGTCAGCCGCCGCAAGCTGGGCAAGCTGGTCTTCGCCGACCCCGAGGCCCTGACTAAGCTGAACCGGATAATGCACCCCCGGATAGTCGCCCGGGTAGAGGCTCAGCTTGAGAGATGCCGTAGGGACGGAGTGAAGGTGGTGGTGGTCGAGGCGGCCCTGCTTCTGGAGACCGGTTGGGCGCTGCTGGTGGACGAGGTCTGGGTTACCGTGGCTAACGAGGCCATCGTCATTAAGCGGCTTAAGGGGCGCAGCGGACTTTCCAAGTCGGAGTCCCGGGCGCGCCTCAGTGCCCAGCTGCCCGTAGCGGAGATGATTGAGCAAGCCGACCTGGTTATCAATACCGATTGTTGTCTCGATGAGCTTGAGGCAAAGGTGGCCGGGCTCTGGCGGGGGCTCGACCCGGCGGCGAGCCAGGCCGAGTGAGCTTGACACGCTATTTAGCGCCTGATAAAATCGCTTGTTTGTGCAGGAAAGAATAGCTTTAAGGAGGAGTCAAAGTGGAACTAAAGATTGACGTCTCGAAATCGATGCTTCTAATGCTGCACTGCCAGAACGATATCGTCAAACCCGAGGGCAAGTTTGCCGTCTCCGGGATGCCCGACCAGGTGGCCAAGCACAACCTGCTGGAGCGCTGGGCGTCTATTGTCGCCGCCGGTCGAAGTGCCGGGATGCGGGTCGGCTATGTCAACAACGTTCTCCGGCCCGGTTTCCCGGAGCTGGGGGAGCGGCCCTTCCCCCTGATGCGGGGCACCAAGGGCTACAACGCCTTCCTGCGCGGCACCTGGGGGGCCGAGGTCGCCGATGAGATAAAGCCGCAGCCGGACGACCTGGTTATCGTGAACTTTAACTCGAGCGCCTTTTCCTATACCGAGCTGGACCTGATTCTGCGCCACGCTAAGATAGAGCGCCTGTTTCTGGCCGGGGTGGCCACCACCTTCGTGGTTAACAGCACCGCCCGCTACGGTGCCGAGCTGGGCTACGAGATTACCGTTCTGGAGGACTGCTGCACCGCTTTCAGCGACGAGCTGCACGACTTCGAGGTAGCCAACGTCCTGCCCCACTTCGCTGAAATCATCCGGGCGGACGACTTCATAGTCGCCCTGACCGGCCGGTGACGTTTGACACCCCGAAGCCTGAATTGGTAGAATGGATAGCTACCGATGTATGATTATGGGGAGGTAGAGAGATTTACGCTATTGTTGAGACCGGTGGTAAGCAGTACCGGGTGAGTCCGGGGCAGAGCCTGGACGTCGACCGGATGGATGTGGCCGAGGGGAATACCGTCGAGCTGGACCGGGTCTTGCTTATCGCCCAGGGTGATAAAGTAACCGTAGGCTCTCCCGTGGTTAGCGGGGCCAAGGTAATGGCTACCGTGCAGGGAGAGGGTCGGGGTAAGAAGATTATCGTCTTCAAGTACAAGCCCAAGGTGCGCTACCGCAAGAAGACGGGCCACCGTCAGGCTTATACCCGGCTGACCATAGATAAGATAGTCGAACCGGGGTC
>JAFGFP010000009.1 GCA_016931015.1 Dehalococcoidales bacterium | reverse complement strand
TGGCGGGCCCGGCCCTGGGAGATTGCCCGGAGGCTCACCGAGGAGACCGGGATTAGGGTGGTAAGCGCCCGGGACGGCATGAAGTTCGACCTGGCGCAGCTTGGGGGCTAAGGCTGGATTACCACCCCACCATAAACTATAATTATTCCTCGGGGGTTTTAAGATTACTTCGAAAGCAGCATTTTAACTAGGGGACAGTGAATTGACCAATCTCGACAACATATTATGTCAGGTGGTTAAACCCGCCCGCTATACCGGCGGCGAGTGGAACGCCGTCACCAAGGACTGGGACCAGACCCCGGTGCGCCTGGTTCTCTCCTACCCCGACCTCTACGAGCTGGGCGTATCCACCATCGCGATACCCATCCTCTACGAGCTGGTAAACGACCAGCCGGATATGCTCGCGGAGAGGGTCTTTGCTCCCTGGCCGGATATGGCCGGCCACCTGCGCGAAAGCGGCATCCCCCTCTTCAGCCTGGAATCAAAGCGCCCGCTTAAGGACTTCGACATCATCGGATTTTCCCTGGGCTACGAGCTCACCTACACCAACGTGCTCAATATACTTCATCTCGCCCGGATCCCGCTCCTGGCCGCCGAGAGAGACGAGTCCCAGCCGCTGGTTATCGCCGGCGGGAGCTGTGCCCTTAACCCCGAGCCGATGGCGGACTTTATCGATTGTTTCGTAATCGGAGACGGCGAAGAGGTAACCTTAGAGCTAGCCAGTGAGTTCCGGGACTGGAAGCGGAGCGGAGCCCCTAAAGAAGAGCTTAAGCGCCGGCTGGCAAAGTTGGCCGGCGTCTATGTCCCCAGCCTCTACCGGGTAGCCTACGGAGCGGACGGGCTCTTTCAGAGCATTACCCCCACGGCCGCCGAAGCCAGCCCCCGCATCAAGCGGCGCATCGTTACCGAGCTGCCGCCACCGCCCACCCACCTGGTCGTCCCCTATATTAAGGCCATCCACGACCGGGGCGCCATCGAGATTCAGCGGGGCTGCAGTCGCGGCTGCCGCTTCTGCCAGGCGGGCAGCACCGACCGCCCGGTACGCGAGCGCCACCCGGAGGAGGTGCTCAAGGCGGTCGGGGACATCTTAGCCAACTGCGGCTATAATGAAATCTCCCTGGTCTCCCTGAGCACCAGCGACTACCCCGGCATCAGCGAGCTGGTGGCCGGTCTCTTCCAGCGCTACCAAGACCAGAACCTTACCCTGTCGCTACCCAGCCTGAGACTCGATAGCTTCTCCGTAAATCTACTCGACTCGCTGGCCGCCCACAAAAAGCCCGGCCTCACCTTCGCCCCGGAGGCCGGCAGCGAGCGGCTGCGCCGGGTAGTCAATAAGAATACCTCGGAAGAGGCTATCCTGGAGACGGCGGCTGAGGCCTTCGCGCACGGCTGGAACGGCCTCAAGCTCTACTTCATGCTCGGCCTGCCCACCGAGACCGAGGACGACGTCGAGGCCATCGCTACCCTAATTGACAAAATAAGCTCCCTGGGTAGAAGAGCAAGGAGAGGAAGACCGCAGCTAAGGGTCAGCCTGTCTACCTTCGTACCCAAGCCGCACACCCCGTTCCAATGGGCGGCTCAGGAAGACGAAACGAAGTTAAACGCCAAGATAGAGCTTTTGAAGCACCGGCTGCGCCGTAAGGATGTCCGGCTGTCCTGGAACGACCCCAAGGTGAGCCAGCTGGAGGCCGCCATGTCGCGCGGCGACCGCCGCCTGGGCGGGGTCATCCAGCGTGCCTGGCAGCTGGGGGCGGTTTTCGACGGCTGGAGCGAGCACTTTAACTATGAAAACTGGCGGCGCGCCTTTAAAGAGAACCAGCTCGAACCCGCTTTCTACGCCCAGCGGGAAATCCCCCTCGATGAGCCGCTACCCTGGGCCCATATCGATAGCGGCCTCACCCAGGCCTTTCTCAAGCGGGAACAGAAAAACGCCCTGGCGGGCAAGGAAATCCCCGACTGCCGCCATCAGGAATGTAACGTCTGCGGGCTCCAGCGCTGGCAGCCGTCCTGCCGGCAGAAGCACCGGCTCGCTAAGGCCTAAAGCCCGGCCAGAAAGTCCGCTATCGCCCGGTTAACTTCACGGGGCTTCTCGGTAATTACCCAATGCGCCGCTCCGGGCACGATGAGCTTACGGGCACCCTTAATCTGGTTCGCCAGATAGTCGGCATACTTTACCGGCGCCAGCTCGTCCTCACGGCCGGCGATGACCAGCGTCGGCAGCCGGATAGCCCGGATCTTATCCATGACGTCGAACTTATCGCAGGCAAGAAGGTCGTTTAACATTACCGCCGGGCCAATCTGCATCCGCTCGTCAATTATCTCCTGCCTGACCTCGGGAACCGTGGTGCGGTGGCGCTCCTCAAGATAGTCCCGCCACTCTAGCTTCCCGTCGGCCATATCCCGCACATAATCAAGCAGGTCGGGGCGGATTCTCAACCTAGCGCCGGTGCCGATTAGAATCACGGCCTTTATCTCGTCACCATAGTCTATGGCATGGCGCTGCGCCACGGCGCCCCCCATGGAATGCCCCGCCAGGACGACGTCCTGATAGCGCCGCTCGCGAAGGTAATCCCGCAGCCAGGCCGCATAGTCGGCGACGCTGGGACAGGGCTCGCCCTCAGGGTGGCCGGGTAATGAAACTGCCTCCGAATCGGGAAACTCCCGGCTCTGACAAAGCCAAACCTTACGGCCGCAAGCGGCCCCGGGGACAAAAATTAGCTTCATACCAAACCCTCTCCGCTAGGTACTAACCGGCTCCAGGGAGCTGTTCGAAGCAGGCGATAGCCACTACCTGGTCGTCGTCCCCCATCTTCATCAGCCGCACCCCCTGGGTACTCCGGCCCTGGATGGAGATACCTTGACCCGGCCCCTTCTCTCTCACCAGGGTGCGCGTGATGATACCCTCGGCGGAGATAAGCATGAGCTGGTGGGTCTTGGAAACCAGCTTGGCGTCTATTACCTCGCCCGTCTTCTCGACAACCTTAAAGGTCTTCACACCACCGCCCGCCCGGTGCTGACGGGGATAGGCGTCAACCGGGGTCAGCTTACCGTAGCCGTTGGTGGTCACCACCAGCAGGAAGCAGTCGGGGTAGGTAATCCCCATGCTCACCACCCGGTCGTCGGGGGCGAGGCGGATACCGCGCACCCCACCGCTGGTTCTCAGGCTGGCTCTCAGCTCGGAGACCAGGAACTTGATGGACTGCCCCTTCCTGGTCACCAGCACCACGTCGTCCTGGTCGCTGGCCAGGCTGGCGGTACACAGCTCGTCCCCTTCCTCCAAATCCATGGCGATGAGCCCGCTGGAGCGCACCTGTAGGAAGCTCTGCACCGCCGTCTTCTTCACCTCACCGCCGCAGGTGGCCATGACGAGGTAGTCGCCCCGCTTGAAGTCGCTGACCGCCACCATGGCGGTTACCCGTTCCTGCTCCAACACCGGGAAGAGATTGACCACCGCCGTCCCCTTACCGGTGCGAGAGCTATCGGCCGGAATCTCGTGGCACTTGAGGCAGAAGACCCGGCCCCGGTTGGTGAAGAAGTAAAGCCGGTCGTGGGTATCGGCCACCACCAGGAGCCGGACCGCATCCTGCTCCCGGGTCACCATGCCGATGATGCCCTTGCCGCCGCGGTGCTGCACCCGGTAGGCCTGCGAAGGGACTCGCTTCACGAAACCCCGCTTGCTGAGGGTCACCACCATGCTCTGGTGCGGGATAAGGTCTTCCTCGCTGAACTCAATTACCCCCTGCTCCTGAATCTCAGTGCGCCGGGGGTCGGCGTAGCTGGTCTTCAGCCCGGCCACCTCCTCCTTCACCAGGCCCAGTATCCGCTTGGGGCTGGCCAGGAGCGATTCGAGGTAGGCGATGGTCTTTATCACCTCGGCATACTCGTCGAGTATCTTCTGCCGCTCCAGGTTAGCCAGGCGGCGGAGCGGCATATCGAGGATAGCCTGCGCCTGTATCTGGGACAGGCCGAATTCCGTCATCAGGTTCTGGCGGGCCGCCTCCGCCGTCTGCGACTTACGGATGGTGCTGATAATCTTGTCAATCTGGTCTAAGGCAATCTTGAGCCCCTCCAGGATATGGGCCCGGGCCTTGGCTTCTTTAAGCTCGAAGCGGGAGCGCCGGGTGATAACCTGGCTGCGGAAGTCGATATAGTGTTGCAGGGCCTCTTTAAGGCTGATTACCCGGGGCTGCCCGTCGACCAAGGCCAGCATGTTGATGAAGAAGGCCGACTGCATGGCGGTGTACTTGTAGAGGTTATTGAGCACCGGCCGCGGCTGGGCGTCCTTTCTCAACTCAATGCAGATACGCATTCCCTGGCGGTCCGACTCGTCGCGAATGTCGCTGATGCCCTTGATTTTCTTGGCCTTGACCAGGTCGGCGATGCGCTCGATGAGCGCCGCCTTGTTCGTCTGGTAGGGAAGCTCGGTAACCACTATCTGCCGGCGTCCCCCCTCCTCGGCATCCACCACGTGGGCCTTAGCCTGAACCACCACCTTACCGTGCCCGGTGGCGTAGGCACTCTTAATCCCCTCCCGCCCCAGAATAATGCCGGCGGTGGGGAAATCGGGCCCCTTGACGAACTGGTTGAGGTCGCTCACGGAGGCCTCCGGATTATCCACCAAGTGGACGATGGCGTCGCAGACCTCGCCCAGGTTATGCGGCGGGATGTTGGTGGCCATACCGACCGCAATTCCAGAGCTGCC
>JAFGFP010000008.1 GCA_016931015.1 Dehalococcoidales bacterium | reverse complement strand
TCCGGCTCGGGGAAGAGCTCGCTGGCTTTCGATACCATCTACGCCGAGGGTCAGCGCCGCTACGTGGAATCACTCTCGGCTTACGCCCGTCAGTTCCTGGGCCGCATGGAAAAACCCGAGGTCGATTATATCGAGGGCCTGAGCCCGGCGATATCTATCGACCAGAAGGGGCCCAGCCGTAACCCGCGCTCGACGATGGGCACGGTCACCGAGATTTATGACTACCTGAGGCTGCTCTTTGCCCGGGTGGGCCATCCCCACTGCCCCAACTGCGGGCGCGAAATTGCCATGCAGACCGTGCAGCAGATTGTCGACGCCGTGCAGGCACTACCCGCCGGCAGCCGGGCCATGATTTTAGCCCCCCTGGTTAAAGACCGTAAGGGCGAGTATCAGGCCGTCTTCGACGACCTGCGTAAGGCGGGCTACGCCCGGGTCCGGGTTGACGGTCAGGTTACCGACCTGGCTACCGAGTTCCAGCTGGATAAGAACAAGAAGCACTCTATCGAGGCGGTGGTTGACCGCTTGGTAGTCGGGGAGAGCGGCAGCCGGAGCCGCATCGCCGATTCCGTGGAGACGGCGCTCAAGCTGGGGGCCGGGGTGGTGCTGGTGTCCATCGTTGGCGGCGAGGAGCTGCTCTTCTCGGAGCACTTCGCCTGCGTGCACTGCGGTATCAGTCTGGGCGAGATTGCCCCCCGTACCTTTAGCTTTAACAGCCCCCACGGCGCCTGCCCCGCCTGTAGCGGGCTCGGCTTTAAGCAGGAGCTCGACCCCGACCTGGTTATCCCCGATAAGAACCTGTCCCTGGCCGCCGGAGCCATTCGTCCCTGCCAGTCGGGGTTCTGGTATCTGGAGCAGCTCAGCGACCTGGCACGGCGTCACGGCTTTTCGCTGGATACCCCGGTGCGCAAGCTGACCCCGGAGCAGCTCAACCTGGTGCTCTACGGCGAGCAGGGGGAGCTGGTAAGCTACCGCCGCTTCGGCCGGGTGAAACAGTACTTTACCGGCTATGAGGGCGTCATCCCGCGTCTGGAGAGGCTCTATCGGGATACCGAGTCGGAGAACTCACGGCGCATGATGGAGCGCTACATGGTCTTCCGGGAGTGCCCCGTCTGCCAGGGTAAACGCCTCAGGCCGGAGTCCCTGGCGATAACCATCGGCGGTAAGAATATCATCGAGGTTAGCTCGATGTCGGTTACCCGGGCGGTAGCCTGGGTGGCGGCTCTCGGTGGTGAAGGGTCGGTACTCAGTGAGCGCGAGCGGGTGATTGCCCGTCAAATCCTTAAGGAGATTGGGTCCCGGCTGGGTTTTCTCGAGGATGTGGGCCTGGACTATCTTACCCTGGACCGGCCTTCGGCCACCCTCTCCGGGGGCGAGGCGCAGCGGATTCGTCTGGCCACCCAGATAGGCAGCGGGCTGATGGGGGTGCTCTATATCTGTGACGAGCCCACGGTCGGCCTGCACCCCGCCGATGACTACCGTTTGATTGAGACCCTGAAACGGCTCCGCGACCTGGGTAATACCATACTGGTGGTGGAGCACGACGAGGCTATGATGCGTGCCGCCGACCATATTATCGATATGGGGCCCGGGGCGGGGGAGCACGGCGGCAGGGTGGTGGCCACCGGCACCCTTGCCGAGATTATGAACTCGAAGGATTCCATCACCGGGCAGTACCTGAGCGGGGCCAAGCAGATTCCCCTGCCCGCCCAGCGCCGTCCCGGCTCCGGTGCCGAGCTCGTGGTCAAGGGGGCGCGGCAGAACAACCTGAAGAACATCGACGTCCACATCCCCCTGGGCCGCTTCGTCGGCATCACCGGCGTCTCGGGCAGCGGCAAGAGCACCCTGATTGACGAGGTGCTCTACCGTAATCTGGCTCGTAAGCTCTACCGGTCGCGGGACCGGGCCGGTGACTGCGACGCTATCCTCGGCCTGGAGCACATCGATAAGGTAATTAATATCGACCAGTCGCCCATCGGGCGCACCCCGCGCAGCAACCCGGCCACCTACACCGGCACCTTTACCCCGATTCGGGAGCTCTTCGCCACCGTCCCCGAAGCCCGGATGAGGGGCTACGCCCCGGGGCGGTTCTCCTTTAACGTTAAGGGCGGGCGCTGCGAGGCCTGTCGCGGCGAGGGCTTTACCCAGATTGAGATGCAGTTCCTGCCCGACGTCACCGTCCCCTGCGAGGTGTGCCACGGCAAGCGCTATAACCGCGAGGCCCTGGAAATCAGGTTCAAAGGGAAGAACATCGCCGAGGTGCTGGACATGACGGTGGAGTCGGCGCTCGAATTCTTCGAGCACTTCCCCAAGGTGAGGAATAAGCTGGAGACCCTGCACGACGTCGGCTTGGGTTACATCCGTCTGGGGCAGCCGGCCCCGACCCTCTCCGGGGGCGAGGCGCAGCGGGTCAAGCTGGCGACCGAGCTATCGCGGCGCTCTACCGGGCGCACGCTTTACATCCTCGACGAGCCGACCACCGGGCTTGCCTTCGACGACGTGGCGGCGCTGCTTAAGGTGTTGCAGCGCCTGGTCGATGTCGGGAACACGGTGGTCGTTATCGAGCATCACCTGGACGTGATTAAGAGCGCCGACTATATCATCGACCTGGGGCCGGGGGCCGGCGACCGCGGCGGCCGTGTTATTGCTACCGGTACGCCCGAGGAGGTAAGCCGGGAGGCCGCCTCGGCTACGGGGCAGTATCTCAGCCGGGTGCTGGCCGAAGACGCGGGCTGTGCCTTACCCCGCTGAATCTCCGGCGCTATTGTGATACAATAGCAGGTGGGGCTTGAGCGAGGTCAGGTAAGGATTCGTGAATGAACAGGAAAGAAGCGCTTAATTCCATCAGGGAGAACGTGGGTAACCAGAACCTGGTGAAGCACATGCTGGCCACCGAGGCGGTGATGCGGGCCCTGGCCCAGCGCTTGGGTGAGGATGAGGAGGAGTGGGCGCTAACTGGCCTCCTGCACGACATTGACGTCGAGCTTACCGAGGGGGACATGAAGGCCCACAGCAAACTGGGCGCCGACCTGGCCCGGGAACTGGGGGCGAGCGAAGCCATGGCTCACGCCATCCTGTGCCACAATCAGGCCCACGGCGTTCCCTGCGACAGTGTCCTGGATAAAGCCCTCTTCTGCGTTGACCCCCTGACCGGGCTGATTACGGCGGCGGCGCTGGTGAGGCCGGATAAAAAGCTGGCCGGGCTTACCCCTAGCTCGGTGCTCAAGAGGTTTAAGGAAAACCGCTTTGCGGCCGCCGTGAATCGAGACCAGATTGCCTCGTGTGGGGAGCTCGGTCTGGAGCTTAACGAGTTCGTTGAGCTCGGTCTCAAGGCGATGCAGGATATCGCCGTCGCTCTTGAGCTATAAGGGCGTTCTCGGGGGCCGGCTAGCTCACCTCCAGGGTGGAGCCCTCGGCCGTCTTAACGACGTTGATGCGGGTGGGGAAGGCGTCTCTTAGTTCTTCGATGTGGGTGATAACCAGTATCTTCTCGAAGTCGTCCTGAATCGAGTTTATGGCTTCCTTGAGCTTTTCTATCCCGGTGCTGTCCTGAGTCCCGAAGCCCTCGTCGATAACCAGGGTGGGTAGCGGCGCCCCGGCCCGCCTCGTGAGCAGCTTGGACAGGGCGATACGGATGGCAAAGTTGATGCGGAAGGCTTCCCCGCCGCTATACATCTCGTAGTTCCTCGTTCCCAGCTCGTCGGAGATTTTTATGTCCAGGGTCTCGACGACGTTACCCGCTTTGGTCTCCCGCTGCGTCTCAATCTTGAGGTGCATTCTGTTGTCGGTGAGGCGGGAGAGTAGCTCATTGGCCTCCGTCTCAATCTCGGGGAGGGCGCCCTCGATGAGCAGGGCCTGGATGCCCCGCTTCCCGAAGGCCTGGGCCAGGTCTTTATAAATCCGCTCCTCTTTGGTCGCCTGAGAGAGCAGCTTCTCCCGTTCCCGTCTCTTTACCTCCAGCTCCCCGAGGCGGCTTAGCTTTGCCTTCGTCCCCCAGAGCGCTTCCTGGGCCTGCTTCTGTCGGGTAAGTAAAGCCTGGTGCCCTTTTTCCGCCTGAGTGTAGTCGCCGGTCACCTGAGGCAGCCGGCCGAGCTCTTCCTCCAGGGTCTTACCCTTCTCTCCCTCGGCCTCAAGGCTTAAGCGTAGCTCCTGGGCGGCTGCCTCGGCCCGGGCGAGGGCCTCTTTTTCCTGGCTCAGCCTCCCCTCGGCGTCTTCCAGCTTTCTCTTCAGGCCCTCGTACTGCTCCAAGTCGGCTAGCTGCTGGCGCAAGGCGTCGTGCTCGGTCGGGTCGTAGCTCAGTCCGGCCAGCTCCTCCTCAAGCCCCTTGAGCGTCTGCTGCTCGGTGGGGGCAAAGCTTCCCTTGGCCATCTGTTCCTCGATTTCGTCCCGGTTCTTTCTGGCCTCGTCGAGCTTGGCGGCGGCCTCCTCGGTCTTACTAATCTCCTGGCTTAAGACGCTTACCTTGGCCTGGAGCGCGGCCTTGTCCCGGCTCAGCTTCCTCTCAAGCTCGGCTATCTCACTCTCCTTACGGCTGAGCGTCGCCTTCTGCCGCGCTAGCTCCGCCTGGTTCCTCTCTAGGGTTTCGCGCTTGCGCTCTTTTTCGTCGGTGTACTTACCCCCGATACGCTCGATACCGTCCGCCTCAAGCTCGGTATCGCAGAGCGGGCACTTAGTGCCCTTCGGGGTCTTGAGGAGCGCAAGCTTTCCCTCAAGCTCATTTATGTCCCGCTCCAGCTGGGTGCTGGCAGCCTCGAGGCGGCTTAGTTGGGCCCTCAGTTCCTGGCTGGCCTGCTTCTCTCCGGCCAGTCTCGCTTCCGGCCCGGTAAGCTCCGCTAGCTGCGCCGTTACCTTTTGTAGCTCCTGCTTGAGCGAGGGTAGCTTCTGAGCGGCGGTTGTAAGCTCGCCAATCTGGCTCTGTAGCACGGCGTGCTCCCGGACCAGCGCCTGGCTTGCCTCGGTGACGGTCATCTCCAGCCGGTGCTTACGTTCTTTCAAGTTGGTGACCAGCCGCAGCGTCTGGTCGAGCTCGCTGCTCCGTTTCTTAGCCTGGCTGAGCCGGGCGTAGCC
>JAFGFP010000053.1 GCA_016931015.1 Dehalococcoidales bacterium | reverse complement strand
GGTGCTGCTCGTTTTCCGCCGCGAAATCTGGCACCTGGCCCGCTACCGCCGGCTGCCGCCCTTCGATGAGCGGTTCCAGGAGAACGTTAAGCGGGCGGCCCGCAACAGTTTCATCTACATGAGTGTGGCCACCGTCTTCCTGACGCTGGCCTATGCCTTGAATATAGATTACGTCGTCGATTACGGGCCGCTCCAGGTCTTCAGCTGGCTGCTCGTCTCCAGCGGTCTGGTCTACCTGCTCGGTTATATCTTCTACGACCGCGTCGAGCCGAAGCTCCGTCCGCCGGAGCTGGCACGGTTCTGGAACTTTCTCCGCATCGCGGGTATCGCCTTCGGCTCCGGCATCACCAGCATCTTCCTGCATAACGTTATCTGCCGCCTCGGGGTGGAGGAGCCGGTCTTCTTCGTCATCGGGGTTTTACTGGCCCCGATAGCCATGGGGCTGGGGCTGGTCGGTGGCCTGGTGTTCTTCATCAAGGGGCTGTCGCGTAAGCAGCTACCGGAGGCTGACCTACCGGACGACGAGCGGGTTGAGACATGAAGACAAAAATCAGGGAGTATCGCACCAGGCTTAATCTGACGCAGGAGAAGTTGGCCGAGATGGTCGGGGTCAGGCGGGAGACTATTATCTTCCTGGAGCAGGGGAAGTATAACCCTTCCCTGAAACTGGCTCACAACGTGGCTAAGGTTCTCAAGGCCACTATAGACGAGCTATTCATCTTCGACGATTAACCGGGATGAAATCTAAGAGGGTGCTCCGGTTTTCCGGGTTTTCTTAGTCGGCAGGGGGTATCCAGTGGGGGGGAATCGGCAGGTTATCCCCGAAGCGCAGCCAGAAGAATTCGTCGAGGAATTTAACCAGGGACTTCTCGTAGCCCCGGCTGATATAGCCCAGCTTTTGGGAGAGGAAGTTCTCCGGCGTGCCCGGCAGCCCCTGTTTCTGGAAGTCATCCATAACTTCCCGGGCGTTCTCCTGAGTGATTCTCACCCAGTGAATCAGGTTGGTATCGCCTTCGAGGAGCCCGAAGTGCTTCGAGATATTCAGGTTCAGTAAGGGGAACAGCTTGTCGTTGATAAGGTGCACGATCTTCGATACCCCGGTCAGCCACAGGCCGTTAACTGAGTAGACGCTGGCGTATATCCGGCTTATCCGCTTGGTTACGGCGGAGTCGGAGAGGTCGCAGTCAATCAGGCTGACGTCCTCGAAGGCGGCGGTCTCGGGCATGAGCTTAACTACGGTTTCCAGGATGTTCTTGGCCAGACCGTGCCCGATAAGCAGGTCGTAGTTTTCGATATTGACGTGGTCTAAGAGAACTTTCTCCTCGAACTCGGCGGCGCTGATATTGAACGGTTCCTGCCTGAGCCGGGTCAGGAACTGGGTATCGCTCATAATCTTGCTGTATTTCTGGTCGCCGAGCGAGCGGTAGTAGAAGCAGACGGCTCCCCAGGAGAGCTGGTTAAAGTTCATGTGTCCTTTGTCCTCCTCACGCGGTATCTCTTGGTGTCTCAGGTCAGTATACCGCAGTTAGGCATGGATAGTAAATAAGGTTTTGGGGTGGGGGGCGGGGATGTTAGAAAGGGGGGGGCGAAGTGTCTGATTCTCAGGCTGTTGAAGTCAATAAGTTCCGTATGGAAGGGTGCAGATTAAGTCTGCTTAGCTGTACCAGTCAGGGTGTTCGTCCCAAAATGTCGCTTGTGGGCTGGGTCGTCGGATGAAACGTCCTTTTGCGCCGCGTTTTAGTTTTAGCATTGCAAGTTGTCTTAATACCTGTTCCATAGATATGGGAGAGCGTGGTTCTATTCTACATGTCATAAGGGTTCTCTTTATAGAAGTTTGCAGTTGTGGTTTGCTACCATCCATCGTTTGTCCAAACAGCCTGTCATTTAATCCGACGCCCGTGTTTTCAAAATTGATTCTCAGTGGGTCGGAATTGAAAAAGAATTCCTCTTCATCTCTAATCAGTATTAATTCTGAGGCTTGGGCAAGTTGAGTCTTTAGCCAATTTACTCTCGGACTTGCTTTTAAGGAGGATGGTTCTGCTAGTAGAATTAAAAGTGGCTGTTCACAGTTATTAAGAATGAAACTAATATTTCTCCATACTAAATCGCTATGGATAGCCGTAATTTCATTCATGACATTGTAGATTAAGAGGATGTTACTTTTTGCGATGGCATCGTAATAGTTGGCGAATTTTGGTATGCAGTCTTTGGTCAGATCAGCAGCTATGTCAACAGGAATGATATCCAGTTTTGGAAACGTGCCCTTTAATAATTTGTCAAATACGGTATGCCTGTTGGGTATCCAAGCATCGATCTTTTCAATAAGGTTCAGGCGTAGCTTGCGCAATCTTTGCGATTCCTCGTTGTAAAAGAAACAAATTCCATATGTTTCGATGGCAGTCCCAGCTCCAAGAATAGTGATGACAAGTTCCCCACCATTTTCTTCTGGTTTTGGAATTACTGCTGAGTTTATTGCTTCAACTCTCTTCAAGTGGCTATATGTTAGATAGGCGTGGCGCTGTCCGAATGCTGCGAGATAACCTGCGCGGTTTTTAGATAGTCGATACTGAATAGTAGAAGGATATTTCTTGGGGAACTCTCCTCTGAATCGGTAGGCCCCTTTAATTTCTACTAACGCCTTGCGTGTTTTTCTAACTAGGGAGTCCTCAAGATGGTCTTTAGTTCCTCCCCAAATGTTAATCAGGACTTTTTCTAGGGCTTCAGTAAACGATATCCTCTTTGGTTTTACCATTAGACGCACTCATGCTTCTGCCCGGCTATTTACATAATAATTATAACATATCACCCTAGTGTTCCTAATACCTCCTCAAGCACCTGCCGCCAGTCCGGGAGCTTCTTATAGCTTAGCCGTATCTGGTTCGGGCTTATCTTCAGGCCGTCCCTGGATAGCGGCGCCAGCTTCTGCCTATCGAAGCTCATGCCGGCAAACGGCCTCAGGGTGATATGGCCGTGCTCGGTGGTGACGGACTCGATACCGGCTTTGGCGGCCAGCGCTTTAACCCGCAGCGTGTCGAGCAGGTTCTTTACCTCCGGAGGCAGCCTGCCGAAGCGGTCGCGGAACTCATCGGCGAGGCCCGCTATCTCCTCCGCCGAGCTAATATCCGCCAGCCGCTGGTAGAGCGCCAGTCGGGTGTTTAAGTCCGTGACGTAGTCTTCGGGGATGTAGGCGTTGAGGGGCAGGTCTACGGTGGGGGGCGGCATCTGGGGTTGCTCTGACTTTGCTTCTCCGGAGAGCCTCGCCTTCTGCCCTTTAATCGCCTCCGCTAGTAGGCGGCAGTAGAGGTTAAAGCCGACGGCGCTGATGTGGCCGCTCTGTCTGGTGCCCAACAGGGTACCGGCGCCTCTGATTTCCAGGTCTCTCAGGGCGATGTTAAAACCGGCGCCGAGCTCGGTGGCCTCGAAGATGGTCTTGAGGCGCTTCTCGGCGGTGGGGCTGAGACGCTTCCCCCGGTCGTAGAGGAAGTAGGCGTGGGCGAGATTGGCCCCCCGCCCGATTCGCCCCCGGAGCTGGTAGAGCTGGGTAAGCCCGAAGCGGTCGGCCTTGTTCACGATGAGGGTATTGACGTTGGGCATATCCAGCCCGGACTCGATGATGGTGGTCGCCACCAGGATGTCCACGTTGCCTTTGGTAAAGTCGGTCATCACCGCTTCCAGCTCACCCTCGGGCATCTGGCCGTGAGCGATAGCCAGGTTGGCCTCCGGCACCAGGGACTGGAGCCGGTCGGCGACCGCCCGGATGGTCTCCACCCGGTTGTGGACGAAGAAGGCCTGACCGTTCCTCTCCAGCTCCCGGAGGACGGCTTCCCGAACCAGGCTGTCGTCGTACGGGGCGACGTAGGTCTTGATGGGCAGGCGGTCTTCGGGGGGCGTCTCCATGGTGCTGATGTCCCGCATCCCCACCAGGGACATGTGCAGGGTGCGCGGG
>JAFGFP010000052.1 GCA_016931015.1 Dehalococcoidales bacterium | reverse complement strand
TTACGAAACCGCTGCTCTACCACTGAGCTACGCTGGCATCCTGATTCAGGTAAGATTATAACCTAAGTCAGTGATAAATAACAGGCGGGCTTCGCCTTACTGTGCGCTGAGAAGTGGGCCCTCTTGCTTATAGCAGGGACTTTATCTTGTACAGGCCGTCGATAAACTCCAGCAGCACCTCTTCTCTGCTGCGGGCGCTGGCCATCCTCTGCTTTCCCTGACGCACGATGTCACTCACCGCCTCCTGGAGCTGGTGCCCGTTTTGGAGCCGTTCCGTTTCCTGCGGCGTTGGGGAAGAGTTTCCCTGGAGCTTGAGCCTCAGCTCTTGGTATCGCTGCCCGGGCTCGGCGGCTTTTGGGGTGTCGTGGTTGGTGCTGCGGGGTTTGGCCCCGTCGCCGTCGGCTGCCAGATTGGGGATGCTGCTGAACCACCTCTCGAAAGAGATTCTGGGGTATCTGAGGCAGCGAGATATCAGGCCCGGCAAGCTGCTGGTGCCCTTCATGACGGCCTCTCCGCAGCGGAGGGCCGCCCTGGCCTTAGGCAGCCCGGGTGCCCGCAGGGTGATACGTTAATCGCATAGCTCCAGAAAGGCACGAAACTGCTCCTGACCTGGAGGTTTGAGGGCGCCGTAGATTCCCGGCGACCCTCGTTATTCACCTGGTTCTAACCGTGCCTGTTACGGGCGGTATTCTTTAAGCCGGCCTTCCGGAGTGGTAATGCTTACTCGGCGGCCGTGTTTCGTTTTGTCAAAAGAGCTCTGGTAAGGCGCGATTGGGGCTTACCGCCGGTGGAATTCAATCGGTTTAGATTATAGTGCCCGGCGACTGTGGAGTCAATATCGCTGGTGGTTAGCTAAAGGCTTGTGCCTCGATGTTGTCGGATTCTAGATGGTATGTTATTCTTATGTCTGATAGTAATTTATGAGAAGTATCTGCCAAATACCTCTACTCAGCCCTCACTATTATAATCAGGCACCCTCAGTTTGATTATAACGTGAGTGAGGAGGTTTTGTTGTGTCTATAACATGGCAGGGTTTTTACTCAACGGCACAAGTCTCCCGTTTAGCTCGCATTCCTGTCTCCACCGTCTATGAATGGCGAAGAAGGGGAATAATACGCCCGTCTCTCGAACTAGTCGAGGGCGGTTTGATTGCGGATGAAGGCTACTCTTACTCCGACCTCACATTGATTCGCATAATTAAAGCGTTGCGTGACAAACACTTAGACTTCGACTCTGCCGCGACAGCATTACGTCACCTGTACGAACGTCTCGGACCTCCTGATTGGGGATGGGCAAATGAGAAAGTCTATGTCGTTGGGAATCGTATTTATGTAGATAGGCCAGATGAATGGGAAGTTACAGATGCGACGGAAATGGGACAACGAGTAATGGAGATGTTGTTTGGTGACCTTTTTGAAGAGCTGCGTGAGGGGGATGAGGAAGCATCTATTATAGTTCCGCCTCAGTTCCGTAAGTATGTTCAGGTCAGGCCAGAAATTATGGGTGGAGAACCTGTTATAAGAGACACAAGAATCCCCACTGCGACTATAGTTGCATTACTCGCAAATCATGATATAAACGAACTAAAAAAGCTCTATCGACGTATCCCCCCTGAGAAAATCGAGAAAGCGATTGAGTACGAACGGTATCTCGATAGACAAGTCACAGTTGCAACCGCCTAACTTAGAGCGATTTCTAGTTGACTCCGACATCGACCCTGAGTTGGTTTTCTTGCTGCGAAAAGTAGGATTCAGGGCAACGCACGCTTCTTGGCGTAATATCCCCAACGATGACACTAAATTCTTAGTGTGGGCGAGGAAGTACGGCTATATTCTAGTTAGTCATGATAAACATAGAGATACGAAAACTAAGTATTCCTTCTATTCTGAGATGTACTATAGAGGGGGGAGAGTAATCCGTGTTGGTAAACCAGGACAACCGATACTGCGTCTTCTTGGCTGTATACTGGCACAGCGTCATAGATGGCTAGAACATTTTGCCAGTGATAGCGGCGAGGCTGTGGTGCATCCTAGTGGATGTAACTTTAACAATGCTTGTGAATTATTTGAGCGTAGTAAATTTGCACTACGGCTTCCGTTTGAAGACCCGTCTATTCCATTGAAAAGTCGACGGCCATTGAGTAGGAAATCCAAACCCATACGTAAACCACCTTCTAGTGGACAACCGCCTCTTCTGTAGGCTGTGATAAGAAGCTACAATCATCCCCACTTTCTATTTGTATTTGAACTAGATAATCCACCGTATCCTCTCAAATTGACGCCTAGAGTGGCTTGTGATAGTATTTAACTCAAGTATTCCACCGCAGTAAAGCCGAGTTCTTGTATTGCCACCAGCTTACTCCCGGCTATCGGTAATCCTGCTTAGTGAGAAGCCATGTCGCTAGAGGAAGAGTTATCCCGGTTATCACCGGACAGGGATATGGTACTGGCGGTCGGGGTCTTTGATGGTGTCCACCTCGGGCATAAAGCCCTGCTCGCCAGGCTGCGCGAGCGGGCCGGAGAGCTCGACCTGGCGAGCGGCGTGGTCACCTTCGACCCGCACCCGCTGAAGGTGCTCTCCCCCGAGACCGGGCTCTCCTTCCTCACCGACCTCGAGCAGAGAAAGGCCCTGCTCCGAGACGAAGGAGTTGGCAGTGTTATCGTGCTGCCCTTCACCCCGGAGCTTGCCCGGCTTAGCGCCGCTCAGTTCGTGGGGCTGCTCAAGCGTTACCTGAGACTGAGAGAACTGGTAATCGGGCCTGGCTTTACCTTGGGGCGGGATAGAGAGGGTAACGCCGATGCCCTCCGTGCCCTGGGTGAAGACCTGGGCTTTACGGTCAGCGTCGTCCCGGCGGTAAAGGTAAACGGGGACACGGTAAGCAGCACCGCCATCAGGGAGGCCCTGGCCGGCGGCGATTTGAAAAAGGTGCGCCGCCTGATAGGCCGCCCCTTCAGCCTGCGCGGTCGGGTGGTGCGCGGCGACAGCCGGGGAACGAAGCTGGACTTTCCCACCGCTAACCTGGACTTAGACCCGGAGCAGGCCCTTCCCGCCGAGGGCGTTTACGCTACCTGGGCCTATCTTGATGAGCGGACTTGTCAATCGATGACCAATATCGGCCGGCGGCCTACCTTCGGGGGGCAGCGGAGTGGTGTGGAGGTCTATCTCCTCGATTATCAGGGCGACCTCTACGGACGGGAGCTAAAAATTGATATAATAGAGAGGCTGCGGGGTGAAAGGCAGTTCGACAGCGCCGCGGCTTTGAAGAGCCAGATAGCGGCGGATATAGAGCGGGGCCGGGCCATTTTGAGCGCCGGGAGCCGGAGCTGAGTCTATGACTGGTGAGGGCATGATTACTAACGATAAAGAGCTTGACCGCCTGCTGGGGCGGGGGGTAGCCGAGGTTATCGTCCGGGAGGAGATGGTAGCGCGGCTGCGCTCCGGTAAGAAGCTGCGCCTCAAGGAGGGCTTCGACCCCAGCTTTCCCGATATCCACCTCGGGCACATGGTGACGCTGAGGAAGCTCCGCCAGTTTCAGGAGCTGGGGCACCAGGTGGTGCTCATCGTCGGCGACTGGACGGCCCAGATTGGCGACCCGAGCGGCGTTTCCGTTACCCGGCCGATGCTGACCCGGGAGCAGGTTCAGGATAACGCTAAGACATATATGGAGCAGTTCTTTAAGGTAGTCGATAAGGCCCGGACGGAGGTACGGTGGCAGAGCGAGTGGTTCGGTAAGTTCGACCTGGCGGAGGTTATCAAGCTCACCAGCCGCTTTACCGTGGCTCAGCTTCTGGCGCGGGAGGACTTCAGTAACCGCTACCAGGCAGGGCGTCCCATCGCGGTGACCGAGCTCCTCTACCCGCTGCTTCAGGCCTACGATTCGGTAGCCGTGAGGGCGGACGTCGAGTTCGGCGGCACCGACCAGAAGTTCAACCTGCTGGTGGGCCGGGAGCTTCAGTCCATGATGGGGCAGCCCCCGCAGCAGGTATTCTTAGCCCCGCTCCTCGTCGGCACCGACGGCAGCCACAAGATGAGTAAGAGCCTGGGGAACTATATCGGGGTTGCTGAGCCACCGGATGAGATTTACGGTAAGGTGATGTCCATCACTGATGACCTGATTCTGGACTACTTTACCCTGCTCACCGATGTCTCCGACGGGGAGCTCGCCGAGTTCCGCGAGCAGCTGGACGGGCAGACCGTTAATCCCATGGTGCTTAAGAAACGGCTCGCCCGGGAGCTGGTGACCCAGCTCTACGACCAAGAGCAGGCCGCCGAGGCCGAGGGGCACTTTACCCGGGTGCATCAGGATAGGGAGTTACCCGAAGAGATAAAGGAGTATCGTCTTGCCCTGGATTCCGGTATCGGTCTCCGGGAGATAATCGTGACCACCGGCATGGCCAAGAGCCGGAGCGAGGCCGGCCGTCTTATTGCCCAGGGCGCGGTCAGTATCGACGGGGAAAAGGCGGATAATCCTATGGCCCAGGTTACCAGCGGTAGTATCATCAAGGTCGGCAGGCGCCGC
Source organism: Dehalococcoidales bacterium (assembly GCA_016931015.1). Lineage (GTDB taxonomy): Bacteria > Chloroflexota > Dehalococcoidia > Dehalococcoidales > UBA5760 > UBA5760. The sequence continues at coordinate 2,591 of JAFGFP010000052.1, read as the reverse complement.
TTCGCTAAAGTAATAAACACCGATGAAACCGGTAAAGGAGAAGGATAATGGAACAGCTACGTATCCCCGGCCCTACCCCCTGCCCCGGAGAGGTACTCCAGGCGATGACCAAGCAGATGATAAATCACCGCGGCCCCGAGTTCGGGCAGATGATAAGTGAAGCCACCGATAGCTTAAAACAGCTATTTCAGACCAAGAACGACCTCTTTCTGCTGACCGGCTCCGGGACGGGCGGTCTGGAAGCGGCGGTGGTTAATACCCTCTCCCCCGGCGATAAGGTGCTCTCGGTCTCCATTGGCGTCTTCGGTGAGCGCTTCGCCACTATTGCTCAGCAGTTCGGCGCCGAGATAGTCCCTCTCAAGTTTGAGTGGGGTAGGGCGGCCGATGTTGACGCGGTGCGGCGCGCTCTCGAGGCCGACCCGGGGATAAAGGCGGTGCTGGTCACCCACAACGAGACCTCTACCGGAGTCACCAACGACCTGGCCCAAATCAGCAGCACGGTCAAGCGGTTCGATAAGCTGCTCCTGGTCGATGCCATCAGCAGTCTTAGCTCGATTGACCTTCCGGTGGATAAGTGGCGCTGCGATATCGTGGTCACCGGCTCCCAGAAGGGGTGGATGGTGCCCCCGGGGCTGGCCATGGTCAGCGTCAGCGAAGATGCCTGGCGGGCCCACGCCAAAGCTAAGATGCCCCGCTTCTACTGGGACTTCTCCAAGTCCAAGAGCTATCTGGAGAAGAAACAGACGCCGTGGACGCCGGGAATGACGACCGTATTCGCGCTCTCGGTATCGCTCAAGATGATGCTCAAGGAGGGCTTAGCCAGTATCTTTGCCCGTCACGCCCGGGTGGCTCAGCTGGCCCGGGACGGCGTGAAGTCGCTGGGCCTGCCCCTCTTCGCCGATGAGAAATACGCCTCCAACACGGTTACCTCCGTGGCTGGCGCCGGCGGGCTCGACGTTAAGAAGATGCTTAAGATTATGCGGGAGGAGCGCCAGATTGTGCTTGGTGGCGGGCAGCAGACGATGGATGGTAAAATATTCCGCATCGGCCACCTGGGCTGGGTTAAAGAGAGTGATATCGAGCTGGTAATATCGGCGCTCAAGGAGGTTCTGCCTCAAGCCGGGTTCGGGGGTTAGTGTCATGAAGATTTTGGTCACCGAGGCTATTGCCGGTGAGGGCTTGGAGATTCTGCGTAGCTGCGCCGAGGTGGATGTCCGGCTGGGGCTGAGCGCCGAGGAAATCTCGGCTATTGTCGGCGATTACGACGCCCTGGTGGTGCGCAGCCAGACTCAGGTCTCGGCTGGGATAATCGCCGCCGGGAAGAACCTTCAGGTCGTCGCCCGCGCCGGGGTCGGCATTGACAACGTCGATGTCGAGGCGGCTACCCAGCGCGGTATCGTGGTCGTTAATGCCCCTACCGGGAACACCATTTCGGCGGCGGAGCATACCGTTGCTCTGATGCTCGCCCTGGCCCGTAACATTCCCCAGGCTAATGCTGTGCTTAAGTCCGGGGTCTGGAAGAGGACTAGCTTCATGGGTATCGAGGTGAGAAACAAAACGCTGGGCATTATCGGGCTGGGCAGCGTCGGCTCCGAAGTGGCGCGACGGGCGCGCGGCCTGGAAATGAAGCTCATCGCCCACGACCCTTACATCTCGGTCGACCATGCCCGTAACCTCCAGGTGGAGCTGGTCTCTCTCGAGCAGCTGCTCAAAGAGTCGGACTTTATCACCCTGCACCTGCCGCTCACGGAGTCGACCCAAGAGTTGATTGGGGCTAATGAGCTATCCCTGGTTAAACCCCAGGTTCGTATTATCAACACCGCCCGGGGCGGCCTGATTAACGAGGCGGCCCTGGTTAAGGCGATAAAGGACAAAAAGGTGGCTGGTGCCGCCGTCGATGTCTTCCCCAAGGAGCCGACCACGAGCAGCGCCCTTTTCGAGTGCGACAATATCATCGTCACCCCCCACCTGGGGGCTTCCACCTCCGAGGCTCAGGCCCTGGTGGCTAAGGACGTGGCCGTGCAGATTGTCGACGTGCTTAAGGGGCAGCCCGCCCGGTATGCGGTTAACGCCCCCTTCGTCTCGCCCGAAGCCCTGGCGGTGCTGGGGCCGGTGGTCAAGGCGGCGGCTGCGACCGGCAAACTGGCTAGTCAGCTCGCCGAAGGCCAGATGAACACCATCCAGATTAAGTACGAGGGCGAGATTGCCAACTACGATACCAATATCCTCAAGGCGGCTATCCTGGGCGGGATTCTCAACGAGATAAGCGAGGAGCGGGTGAACCTGGTTAACGCCAATATCGTGGCCGCTCACCGGGGTCTCACCGTGGTGGAGCAGAAGGAGACCGCCTGCGAGAACTACACCAGCCTCGTTACCATCGAGGTTGTCACCAGCTCCGGGGTTACCACCGTGGCCGGAACGGTGATGCGCGGGGAGCTGCACATCGTTCGGATTAATAACTACTGGCTCGATATTGTGCCCACCGGCGGCTATTTCCTCTTCAGCGACCACCTGGACCGCCCCGGCCTCATCAGCTCGGTGAGCAAGGTAACCGGCGATGCCGATGTCAATATCAGCTCCATGCACGTCGG
>JAFGFP010000007.1 GCA_016931015.1 Dehalococcoidales bacterium | reverse complement strand
TCATCAGTAATGGCCACGGTATCCTCAAAGTGGGCCGCCAGGCTCCCGTCTACGGTAAGCACCGTCCAGTTATTACCGTCAACCCGCGTATCCCAGCTGCCAATGCTCACCATCGGCTCCAGCGCCAGGGTCATGCCCCGCCTAAGTAGCGGCCCGGTTCCCGGCTGCCCGAAGTTAGGTATCTGCGGCTCCTCGTGCATCTCGCGGCCGATACCGTGTCCGGTGTACTTACGAACCACCCCGTAGCCTCTCGACTCGGCATACTGCTGGATGACCGCCGAGATATCTCCCAACCTGCCCCCGGCCCGGGCCTGAGCTATTCCGGCCTGCAAGGCCGCCTTGGTAGTCTCCACGAGCCGCGCCGCCTCCGGACTAATCTCGCCAATACCCACCGTGCGGGCGGCGTCGCCCTGAAAACCGTCAACGATAGCCCCCAGGTCGAGGGAGACAATGTCGCCCTCAGCCAGCACCCGCTCCCCGGGGATACCGTGCACTATCTCATCGTTTACGGAGACACAGAGACTGGCCGGGTAGCCCTGGTAGCCCTTAAACGAGGGCTTGGCCCCCAGCTTCTCCAACTCCCGTACGGCGATGGCGTCCAGCTCGACGGTCTTCATACCGGCTTTAAGCTCTCCAGCCAATATCTCGAGCACCCGAGCCACCACCCGACCGGCCTTACGCATAATCTCAATCTCACGGTCCGACTTGATGATAATACTCACCCCGACCCACTACCTCGCTTTAGAGCCATGATTATTCTCTTACCCACGGCCTCCGTCTTTCCCTCGCCGTCAATCTCTATCAGTTTACCCTTTTGGGCATAATAGTCAATAAGGGGCGCGGTTTCCTGATGATACACCGCGAGCCGCTTTTTAATGGTAGCCACGTTATCGTCGGGGCGCTGGTAAAGCTCGCCCTGGCACTTATCACACCGGCCCGCAACCCGGGGCGGGGACTCGGTAGCGTGATACGGCGCCTGGCAATTACGGCAAATCCAGCGTCCGCCGAGACGCTTTAAGACCTCCGCCTCGGAGACCTTAATATACACCGTCCAGTCAATAGCCTTATCCTGGCCGCTCAAGGCCTTATCCAGGGCCTCCGCCTGCTTCAGGTTGCGGGGGAAGCCGTCAAGAACCACTCCGTTAGCGCAGTCCGACGCCTTAAGCCGCTCCAGAACCATGCTCACTGTCAGCTCGTCGGGGACCAGTTTACCGGCCTCCATATAGGACTTAGCCTTTAGCACCAGCTCCGTCCCCTGCTCCAGCGCGCGACGAAACAGGTCGCCGGAAGCGACATGGGCCAGCTTTAAGCTCTGCGCCACGTAGGCTGCCTGTGTTCCCTTACCGGCCCCGGGCGGCCCCAAAAGAATAATATACAACAAAATGCTCCTGTTTATAAAGTCCCTTAATATACTACACTAAGTCCGCTAACGAGTTACACCCCCTCGACTACTTTATAAAACCTTCGTAGCGGCGCATGACGAGCTGGGCCTCTATCTGCTTCATAGTATCCAGCACCACCCCGACCACGATAATCAGGCCCATACTGGAGAGCTGAATTACCTGAACGTTGGTTATCTTCTCGGCGATAAAGGGCACGATACCGACCACCGCCAGGAAGAGAGCGCCCGCCCAGGTAATACGTTTGATGACCTGGTTGAGGTATTCGTTAGTATGCCGCCCCGGCCTGATACCGGGGATAAAACCGCCCTGGCGCTGCAACGTCCCCGGCAAGTCCTGCTGCTGAAAGATTACCATGGTGTAGAAGAAGGCGAAGGCCATCGTCAGCACGAAAAACAGACCCCAGTAGAGGCCGCCTTCGGAGTTAAACAGGTTCTGCACCGTGTTGGCGAAGTTAGGGTCGGCCCCGGCCGGCGCCGCAAAATAGCTGGCAATCATGCTGGGGAACATAACGATCGACATGGCGAAGATAAGCGGTATCATGCCGGCGGTATTTACCCGCAGCGGGATATGGGTCGAGCCCGCCTGGCGGTACATTCGACCGCCCCGGAAAACGCTCTTAGCGTACTGCACCGGAATCCGCCGGTGCGCCTCGGTAAAGACGACTATGGCCACAACCGTCGCCAGGATGATGACGAAATAACCGGCCACCCCGGCGCCCTGTCCACTCTGCGCCGCCAGGGAACTCTGTCCGATGAGCTCGGGGAACTTGGCAACAATGCCCCCGAAGATGATTATCGATATTCCGTTACCGATGCCGTTCTCGGTAATCAGCTCCCCCAGCCAGACCAGGAACATGGTGCCGGCAATCATGGAGATAATCATGGTGGCAATCATCATAGGCTCGGCACTGGCCAGTACCGGAGGGTCGGCCCGCTGTAAAATTACAATCTGGGCATAACCCTGAAGCCCGGCCAACGGCACCGTGAGCCAGTGGGTTATCTGATTAATCCGGTTCCGCCCGGCCTCTCCCTCCTGGGACAGGGCCTGGAGACGGGGGATAACCGGGGTCAGCAGCATCATAATGATGGAGGAGGTGATATAGGGGTAGACCCCCATAGCGGCCACGCTGAACTGCCGCATGGCGCCGCCGCTGAAGAGGTCGAGCATGCCCAGTATCGGCATGTTCTCGAAGAGCTGCTGCAGGGCGGCGGCATCCACCCCGGGCAGGGGTACATGGGCCACGAAGCGGAAGATCACCAGCATGCCTACGGTAAAGAGGATGCGGTGCCTTAAGTCGGGCAGACGGAAGGCATCCAGCATTGCCTGCAAGAGTCGCGGTCGGTTCGACCTTCCCCCCTGCCCCGGCCGTCTGGCCCTAGGTTGCGGCGCCAGCGCCGAGTCAGCTTGACTCTGCGGCATGTCCCGTCTCCTCCACAGTGCCCCCCACCGCCTCAATCTTGGCTTTTGCGGCAGCGGAGAACCGGTTTGCCTTTACCGACAGGGGATGCGCGATGTCCCCCCGCGCCAGAATCTTAACCGGGCGCCCCAGCGACTTTATCACTCCGGCCTCAAGCAGCCGGTCGGGAGTGACCTCACTCCCCGACTCGAAGCGGTTGAGCGCCTCAAGATTAACTAAGCTGTACTCTACCTTAAAGATATTGGTGAAGCCGCGCTTACGCGGCAGGCGCTTAATCAGGGGTAACTGTCCCCCCTCGAAGCCGCGCTTCTGGCTGAAGCCGGAGCGGGACTTCTGTCCCTTAACGCCCCGTCCGCAGTAGGTGCCGTGACCGCTGCCGTCGCCGCGACCCACCCGTTTTCTACTCTTTTTCGAACCAACGGCGGGAGAGATTTCGTCCTGCCTCACTAGTCTGCTACCTCCACCTTTACCAGATGTTTCACTTTATTAATCATCCCCCTGACCGAAGCACTGTCCTCATGGACAACCCTCTGGTTCAAACGACGTAAGCCGAGGGCCTTTAACGTCCGCTTCTGCGTCCGGTCGTAGCCGATACCGCTCTTAACCAAAACGACACCAAGCCTAGCCACGGTTCGCCTCCTCCGCGGCCTCGGCGACCGGCTGCGGCCGGCGCTTCGTCTGTACTTCCTTCGGGTCTCTGAGCTGCCTAAGCGCCAGTATGGTCGCCTTGGCCATATTGACCCGGTTAGCGCTGCCCAGCGACTTGGTGAGCACATCCTTAATGCCCGCCGCCTCCATCACCATGCGGATACTGCTTCCGGCAATAATGCCCGTCCCCGGTGCCGCCGGTCTCAAGAGCACCTTGGCGGCCCCGAGCTTGACTGTTATCTCGTGGGGGATGGTGGCACGCGCCAGGGGCACCTTGACCAGGTTCTTCTTGGCGTCGGCGCCGGCCTTATTAATCGCCGCCGGAACCTCGTTAGCCTTACCCTGACCGATGCCGACGTGCCCGTTACCGTCGCCGGTGACCACCAGGGCACTAAAGCTGAGGCGCTTGCCCCCCTTCATCACCTTGGAGACACGGTTAAGGTAAATCAGCTTATCGTTGAGCACCAGTTCGTCGGGGTCTATCTTGCTTGCCAATTCCGCCACCTGGTTAGTTACCGCCTTTCCTAGAAGTGTAGTCCCACCTGCCTGGCTGCCTCAGCCAGAGCCTTGACGCGGCCGTGATAGTTGTAGCCGCCCCGGTCGAAGACCACCTGCTTTATCCCCTTGTCCAAGGCCCGCTTGGCCACCATAGTACCGACCAGCTCGGCCCGGGCCGACTTTGCTTTACCGTTAAGCTCGCCCTTTACCTCGGTCTCCAGGGTCGAGGCACTGACCAGGGTCTGCCCCTTTGAGTCATCGACAACCTGAGCGTAGATGTGGTTCAGGCTGCGAAAGACGCACAGGCGGGGACGGTCGGTGGTGCCCCTCACCCGGTCTCTGACCCGTTGGTGTCTTATCCGTCGTAACGCCTTCGGCGTAAGCTTACTCAATTATTACCCTCTCTATTTACCGCTCTGCTTACCCTTACCCGGCTTCAGGCGAACCCGCTCGCCGGCATACCGGATACCCTTGCCTTTATAGGAGTCCGGGGGACGAATCGCCCTGATTTCGGCCGCCATCTCCCCGACCGCTTCTTTATCAATACCGCTCACCTTAATGCGGTTGGCCGCCTCGACGTCCAGGGACACCCCGGGCAGAGGAACCACCTCTACCGGGTGGGAATAGCCGATACGGAAGACGAGATTATCACCCTTCTTCTCGGCGCGGTAACCGACGCCGACAATCTCCAGGTTCTTCTCGAAGCCCCGGGACACTCCCTCCACCATGTTCGCCAGCAGGCTCCGGGTGAGCCCGTGCCGGGAGCGGTGCTCCTTGCTATCGCTGGGCCGCGACACCGTCAGGGTATCGCCGCTCAAGTCGAAGGACATATCCGGACTTAAGCTCCGGGAGAGCTGCCCCCTGGGCCCGGTCACCGTGACCTGGCTGTCTTTAATCTCGACGGCCACCCCCGGTGGCACTGTTATCGGCATCCGCCCCACTCTGGACATCTATCCTAACCTCAATGTTGATTCTAATTTAAGCCGTAAAGCTATGATAATCCTTAAGCTACCAGACACGGCAGAGAAGCTCGCCGCCGATACCTTCCCGCCAGGCCTGCTGCCCCGTCATAACCCCTTTGGGCGTCGAGACGATGGCGATACCCAGACCGCCGTAGACGCGGGGAATCTCTCTCTGCCCGGCGTATACCCTCAGCCCGGGCCGGCTTACCCGCTCCAGGCCGGAGATAATCGACTTGTTATTCTCGTCATACCTGATATGAATCCTGATGACCCGGTGAGACTTACCCTTGACCACCTCGTAGTCACCGATGAAACCCTCGGCCTTAAG
>JAFGFP010000051.1 GCA_016931015.1 Dehalococcoidales bacterium | reverse complement strand
TACTCCCGCTCCTGGATGGTGGACAGTATCGGGGCGTAGGTGCTGGGGCGTCCGATGCCCCACTGCTCCAGCATCTTAATCAGGGTCGCCTCGGTGAAGTGGGGTGGCGGCTGGGTAAAGCGCTGCTCCGGGAAGAGCCCGAGCAGCTTAAGCTCGTCGCCCTTTGCCAGCTGGGGAAGGGCGGGGCCCTTCTTTTTGTCCTCGTCTTCCTCGTCCTTACCGGCGGTATAGAGCACCATGAAGCCGGGGAAGGTATTAACCGAGCTCTGCGTCCTTAAGAGGTACTTGGTTTTGGCAGCCTGGTTTTTGGCCTCGACGTCAACCGTGGTGTTACGGAACCGGGCGGCCTGCATCTGGCTGGCCACCATGCGCTGCCAGATAAGCTGGTAAAGCTTGAACTGGCTGGCGTTGAGGTGCGGCTTCACCAGTGAGGGCTCCCGCCCGATTTTGGTGGGGCGGATGGCCTCGTGGGCTTCCTGGGCCCCCTTGACCGTGGTGGTAAAGGAGCGGGCGTGGGGTGGTAGATAGTCGGCGCCGTAGCGGGCGCTGATAAACTCCCGGGTCTCGGCCAGAGCGGTCCGGGCGACCCGGGTGGAATCGGTGCGCATATAGGTAATCAGCCCGACGCTGCCCTCGCCGCCGATTGACAGGCCTTCGTAGAGCTGCTGGGCGATGGCCATGGTCTGCTTGGCACTGAAGCGGAGCTTACGCCAGGCCTCCTGCTGCAGGGTACTGGTGATAAAGGGCGGCGCCGGCTGGCGTGAGGCCGCTTTGGTAGTTACCTTGGCTACCCGGTAGCCGGCCTCCTTAAGGAGACCGGCTATTTCCCCGGCCTCTTCCTGGTTGTGGATTTCCAGCTTGGTACCGTCGGCAAGGCCGATGAGCTTGGCCCGAAACGGTAACGCCTCCGCAGGCTCTTTCTTGGCCAGCTCCGCCTCGATAGTCCAGTATTCCTCCGGGGTGAACCGGCTAATCTCGCGCTCCCGCTCGACGACAATCCTCAGCGCCACCGACTGCACCCGCCCCGCCGAAAGCCCCCGCCTTACCTTGCGCCAGAGGAGCGGGCTTATCTTGTAGCCCACCAGCCGGTCCATGATACGCCGCGCCTGCTGGGCGTTGACCAGTTCCAGGTCTATGGTGCGGGGCGACTTAAAGGCGCGCTTGATGGCTTCCTCGGTTATCTCGTGGAAGACGACGCGGCGGTAGGTCTTGCGGTTCGTCCCGGTTACCTCGGCCAGGTGCCAGGCGATGGCCTCTCCCTCACGATCCGGGTCGGTTGCCAGATAGACCGTGGTCGCCGTCTTGGCCGCCTCTTTGAGCTCCTTCACGATTTTACTCTTGGGCCGGGGTACCACGTACTTGGGGGTAAAGCCGCTCTCCACGTCCACCCCCAGCCGGCCCCGGGGCAGGTCCCTGATGTGGCCCATCGAGGCCTTGAGGCTGTAGTCTTTACCCAGAATCCGGCCCAGGGTTCTGGCCTTGGCCGGTGATTCAACGATAACTAAGTTCTTGCTCATAAATAGGTCACTCTTCTCCAGTCGTAGCTAGTCCACCCTCACCTTATATGCTTCCCGGGCTTCCCGCGCCAGAATATAGCTCATGGTGCCCACCTGCCGCACCAGCCCTTTTAGCTCCATCATGGCCAGGGTGCTGCTTACCTGCGCCACGGGGAGCGCGCTGTTGCGGCAGACCTCGTCGATGTGAGTTGGCTCGGCGCCCAGCTGCTTGAGTAGCTCGGTCTCGGTGTCGGAGGCCGGCACGATTTCTTTAATCTCCATTTGGTGAGCCACCGCCGTCAGGTTGAGCTCCTCTAAGATGTCGCTGTAGCTTCGCACCAGCTTGGCACCTTCCTGAATCAGGTGGTTAGTGCCGTCGCTTGTCGGGGAGAGGATGCTCCCGGGAACGGCGAATACCTCTCTATTCTGCTCCAGCGCCAGATGAGCCGTAATCATGGCCCCGCTCGTCTTACCGGCCTCGATAACCAGCACCCCCAGGCTCAGGCCGCTCATGATGCGGTTCCGCCGCGGGAAGTTCTCCGCCCTGGGTCTGGTGCCCAGGGGGTACTCGCTAACCAGCGCCCCCCGCTCCATGACGCTGCGGGCCAGGGCGGCGTTCTCGCTGGGATAGACGAAGTCGAGGCCGCAGCCGAACACGGCGATGCTCCTGCCCCCGGCTTCCAGAGCGCTCTTATGGGCTACGGAGTCGATGCCCCGGGCCAGGCCGCTGACGATGGTGATTTTGCTCCGCGCCAGGTCAGCGACCAGCTCCTCGGTTACCTGCCGGCCGTAGACCGTGGGCCGCCTGGTGCCGACCACCGACAGGCACCACTCGTCCTCGGGGAGCAAAGACCCCCTGACGTAGATAAGGGGCGGGTAGTCGTATATCTCCCGGAGACGGGGCGGGTAGTCCGGGTCGCGGTGGCAGTACACCTTCACCCCGAAGCGCGCTAGTTTCTCCATCTCCGCTTCCAGAGAGAGCTTGGGGCGCTCCGTAGTGACGCTGCGCACCGTTCGGCTGTCCAGACCGGCGCGCTTAAGCTCGGCCGGGCCCGCCCGCCAGGCGTTCTCCAGGCTGCCGAAGTAGCTCTCCATCTGGGCTAACCGGACGCGTCCGATGCCGGGTATCAGGTTAAAGCCCACCCAGTATTTAAGGTCTTTACGGCTCATGTCGAGAGAATTCTAGCACAAGGCGGGACGACTGACAATTAATCCCTGTCAGAAAGGGCCCGGCGCATTGCCCGTGGGGACGGATTTTGAAAAAAGAACTGGCGGAGAGGGTGGGATTCGAACCCACGGTAGCCAAAGGCTACACGCGCTCTCCAGGCGCGCCTGTTAGACCACTCCAGCACC
>JAFGFP010000050.1 GCA_016931015.1 Dehalococcoidales bacterium | reverse complement strand
GCCTCTTTGACGTCGTCGATACCCTGCTCTCGACCCTGGCGGTATTTAGCGGCCTGATTAGCTCCCTCAAGGTAAGGCCGGAGAACGCCAGAAAGACGCTGGAACGGGGCTACCTGCTGGCTACCGACCTTGCGGATTATCTGGTAAAGAAGGGGGAGCCTTTCCGCAGCGCCCACGGCATCGTAGCCCGGCTGGTGAGCTACGCCGCCGCCAAAAATAAGCCGTTTGCCGAGCTCAGCATCGTGGAGTACCGGCAGTTCTCACCGCTGTTCGAGGATGATGTTTCCGCCATTACGATAGCCTCATCACTGGCCGCGAGAGACGTTCCCGGCGGTACGGCCCCGAAACGGGTAGCCCAGGCGCTGGCCGAAGCTCGGAAAACGCTTAAAGAGCCAAAATCATAGGTGGGACTATCAGTAGCAGGCTTATTCGGAGGCGGCCGGCAACTTCTTGGGCGCTTTGTGCTGGTTACGCAGGCAGCGGGTGCAGAGATTGAGTCGCTTTTCCTTGCCGTCGACGGTGATGGTAACCGGATGGATATTAGGCAGCCAGCGGCGGTTGGTGCGGCGCTTGGAGTGACTCACGTTGTGACCGAACTGAGGCGATTTACCGCATAAATCACATTTCATAATTAATGTTGTGAAACCCCTTTACTATTGAATGAGTTTGGTGTAGAATTTCTAATGCTATAGGAACTTTACCAAGTGACGTCGCACTTTACTATGTTATCACAGCCCGGCTGGTTTGGCAAGGCAGCCACCACTAGCGACAGTAAGGCACGGCAGCGAAGCGAGTCTTCCTGGCAGCGGGGAGTGGTGGCTCAGGGGTAATTCCGAACGAGGGAGGGCTTAACATGGAGAAGGTTGCTTCTCTCAGCGGACAAAGACTGAGAGACATGATTATGGTGGCCAGCGACTGGCTGGAGAAAAACGCCGCCGATATTGATTCCCTGAATGTCTTTCCGGTGCCCGACGGCGACACCGGAACCAATATGCTGCTCACCATGCGCTCCACCCTGGAGGAAGCCTATCGTGCCCCCGACCACAGCACCTCGGCCGTAGCCCAGGCGATAGCCCGTGGGGCCCTGATGGGGGCGCGGGGTAACAGCGGGGTAATCCTGTCCCAGATATGGCACGGCCTGGCGCTGGGACTGGAAGGTAAGGAGTCTTGCAGCGGGCGAGAGCTGGCCGAGGCCCTGCTGGTAGCGGCTACCGAAGCCTACAAGGGGATAGACAACCCGGTAGAGGGCACCATTCTCACCGTTATCAAAGATGCGTCCGCCGCCGCCAAGGCCAAGGCGGACAGCGGCTGCGACGACCTGACAATGATTATGGAGACCACCGTCAGCGCCGCCCGGGAATCGGTGGCCAATACCCCCAACCTGCTCGCCGTGTTAAGGGAAGCCGGGGTGGTGGATGCCGGGGGGCAGGGCCTCTACACAATTCTGGAAGGCATTCTGCACTACCTCCGGGGCGAGACCGAGGAGATTCAGCAGGCCCGGCCCGGCATAATAATCAGTAACACTCCGGTCGCTGCCAGAACCTCGCAGATGATTGCCGCCGACGAAGTCCCCTACGGCTACTGCACCGAGTTTATCATCAAGGGGCAGGAGCTTGACCCCGATAAGCTCAGAGCCAAGCTGAAGAAGAAGGGCGAGTCGCTCATCGTCGTCGGGGATAAGACGGCGGTCAAGGTTCATATCCATACTACCAACCCCGGCAGCATCGTGCGCATGGCTACCGCGCTGGGCACCCTGCATCAGGTCAGCATCCGGAACATGGACGAGCAGTACCAGGACTTCCTGGAGATGCAGAAAGAGAAGATGCCCCCGGCTGACATAGCCACCGTAGCCGTAGTCTCCGGAGACGGCCTCAGCGATGTCTTTTCCAGCCTGGGGGTAGCCGCTGTCGTCCCCGGGGGACGCACCATGAACCCGAGCACCAAAGACCTGCTCCAGGCAGTAAACTCAGTGGCTTCGGACAAGGTCATCATCCTGCCCAACAACAAGAACGTAATTCCGGCGGCTAGAAAAGTGCGCTCGGTCACCGATAAAACCGTTAAGGTAATCGCCACGCAGTCGATTCCCCAGGGGATAGCTGCCGTCCTGGCCTTTAACAGCGAGGCGGACCTGGAAGCTAACATCCAGGCGATGAAGAAGACAATAGCCACGGTGCGCTCTATCGCCGTCACCCGTGCCGCCCGCTCCTCCCAGGTGGGCAACCTGGAAATCGCTAAAAAGCAGCCCATCGGCTTTCTGGACGGGGAACTGGTGACGACCGGCGATAGCGTCGTCGATGCCCTGGGTAAGACGCTGGCTAAGGTAGACTTAAGCGCCGCCGAGGTGGTTACCATCTACTACCAGGGCAGCACCGAGCGCTCCGAGGTAGAAGAGTTTAACACCGGCCTGCGCCAGCAGTACCCGCACCTGCAAATCGAACTGGTCAAGGGCGGACAGCCCCACTATAACTACATCGCCTCCGTGGAGTAACCGGTCGGAGCCGGGATATCCCGGAGGGAGAGTAGCACGCGGCCCGTTCCGGTTAGACTATTCGTTAAATACCCTTTATTATTATGGTTATGCCAGACCCTTTAGACCGTAAACCGCCGTTACGCTTACCCTACCACCGGTACTTACCGGATAAATCGGGGGTAGGACTTTGGCGATAGATACCGGCCCGCTACGTAAGATTCTTGAGCTCGAGCAGCAAAAGGGCTACCTCAATTCGGCGGTTATCGGCGGTCTGGACAGCTTCCTCAGTAATTGGACTTCTCAGGTACTACAGCTAGCTACCAGCCGCCAGCTGCTAGCCCGGTTCCAAAAGCTGCGCCTGACTAATTCAGACTATGCCTCGCTAACGGAAACGCAGCGTAAAGAGTGGATCGGGGAGGTCCTCGCCTTTCTCACCGAGCTTGAGGGAACGAAAGAGAAGGTCACTAAGGTTGCTTCACCCCCTCCACCCGACCCGATCGCCCCCAAAGCGAAGCGGCCGCAGCCGGCCGCTGGGCAGTCCCCCGATTTACCGATTACTGCGGTTAAGGGTATCAGCACTACCTTAGCCGCCAAGTTTAAGAAACTCGGGGTGAACACCGTACGCGACCTGCTCTACTTCTTCCCCAACCGCCACCTCGACTACAGCCAGCGGAAGTACATCGACCAGCTCAGCGAGGGCGAAGAGGAGACCATAATCGCCAACGTGTGGCAGGCGCAGGAGGTCTACCTGGGCGGCCGGCGCAGCACCGAGGCCATCGTCGGCGACGAGACCGGTAACGTCCGGGTGGTCTGGTTCAATAATCCCTATCTGGCGAAGAAGCTGGACACCAACACCCGGATAATTATCAGCGGCCGGGTGGGCCTGTTTAAGGGGAGCTATGTTTTCCAGTCGCCGGAGTGGGAGCTGGTAGGGGTAGGGGACGAGAACCTGATTCACACCGGGCGCTTGGTGCCCCTGTACCCGCTCACCCAGGGCCTGCGCCCGCGCCAGGTAAGGAAGCTGATGAAAGAGGTTACCGACCGGTGGGTAGGGTCGCTGGTGGATTTCCTGCCGGGCGAGGTAAAGAAGCGCCGTAACCTCCTTGAGCTACCTCAGGCCATCAGCCAGGCCCACTTCCCCGACGACGAAACCGTGAAGGCGAGAGCCCGGGTGCGACTTGCCTTTGACGAACTATTTTTATTGCAGCTGGGAGTGCTCAACAAAAAGCGCGACTGGCAGGAGACCCAGCCGGGTAATCCATTAAGTCCTAAGGCAGAGGTGCTCGACAGCCTGCTTAGGGCGCTACCCTTTACCCTGACCCCGGCGCAGCAGAGGGTGCTCGCTGAGCTACAGGCCGATTTGGCTAAGCCCAGGCCGATGTCCCGCCTGCTTCAGGGGGAGGTGGGCAGCGGGAAGACGGTAGTGGCAACCGCCTGTCTCATCACCGCGGTGGCTAACGGCTATCAAGGGGCCTTCATGGCCCCGACGGAAATCCTGGCCGAACAGCACCTGGCAACCATGCGTAAGCTGCTCTCCCGGGTGGGTGAGGAGACTGAGACGGAAGACTCCGTCTACAGCTTTAGCGGGCTCCTGCCCCGTCCCCTTAGCGTGGCCCTACTTACCGGCGATACCAGGCAAAAGAAAAAGCAGCAGCTTCAGGAGCGTGTCCGGGATGGTACTATCGATATCGTCATCGGCACCCACGCCCTGATTCAGAAGGAGGTCGCCTACCACCGGCTGGGACTGGCGGTCATCGACGAGCAGCACCGCTTCGGCGTCGAGCAGCGCTCGGCGCTGCGTCAGAAGGGCTTTAACCCGCACGTCTTAGTGATGACGGCCACCCCCATCCCGCGCACCCTGGCCCTGACCCTCTACGGTGACCTCGACCTCTCGGTTATCGACCAGCTGCCGCCGGGGAGACAGATAGTCAAGACCAAGTGGCTCAAGCCGAACCAGCGAGCCAGCGCCTACGCCTTTCTGCGACGCCAGGTAAGCGAGGGGCACCAAGCATTCATCATCTGCCCCCTGGTTGAGGAGTCGGAGGCCATCCAGGCCCGGGCGGCCACCGTCGAGTACGAGCGCCTCTCCCGCGAGGTCTTCCCCGATCTCAAGCTGGGCCTGATTCACGGCCGCATGAACAGTGCCGAGAAGGACAAGATAATGAGGCGCTTTCACGCCGCCGAGCTCGATATTCTGGTGTCCACGCCGGTGGTCGAGGTGGGTATCGACGTCCCCAACGCCACCGTGATGCTGGTTGAGAGCGCCGACCGCTTCGGCCTCTCGCAGTTGCACCAGTTCCGGGGCAGGGTGGGGCGGGGGCCGGACCAAAGCTACTGCATGCTGCTCGCCCAGAACCCCTCCGAAGTAGGGCGGGAGCGACTTGACATAATAGAAAAGACCCAGGACGGCTTCCAGCTGGCCGAGGAAGACCTGAAGCTGCGCGGGCCGGGAGAGTTCTTCGGTACGCGGCAGAGCGGGCTTCCCGACCTGAAGATGGCCAAGCTCTCCGACGTACCCTTATTAGAGCTGGCCCGTAATGAAGCCATCAGGCTCTTCGAGATAGACCCCAAACTGAAAAAGCCGGAGCATGAGCTTCTCAAGAAAGAGCTTACCAGGGTGTGGCCGGAGGTGGGTGGGGAATGGAGCTAGCCCGAAGTAACAGTTGAGACCGTAAGTACAGGCTATCCCCGGCCGCTGGCTTTGTGCTATAATCTAGGCGTAAAATAAAGCCTGTCTAAGAGGAGATTTAAGCACCGTTTTGATAATGATTCGGCAGAAGCTCGTTAGCCTGATAACCCGGGCAGCCGCTAAGGCCCAGGAGCAGGGCAAGCTGCCCTCGGTGGTGCTGCCTCCGGTAACGCTGGAGCACCCCCAGAACCCGGAGCACGGGGACTACGCCTCAAGCCTGGCCCTGAAGCTGGCCCGGGCTACCAGCCTGAAGCCCCTGGCTATCGCCGAAGAGATTAGTCGGTTCATCGAGGCCACCCCCGAGGTCGATACCATAACCGTGGCCCCGCCGGGCTTTATTAACTTCACTATCAAGAACGAGTGGCTCACCGGCCAGGTGGCTGAAATACTGAAAGCGGGTAGCGCCTACGGCAACAGCCACCTGGGACAGGGCAGCCGGGTGCAGATAGAGTTCGTCAGCGTTAACCCCACCGGGCCGCTCCACGTGGGGCACGGCCGGGGGGCCATTCTGGGTAGCACCCTAGCCAACGTCCTCTCGGCGACCGGCCATAACGTAGAGAAGGAATACTACATTAACGATGCCGGCAGCCAGATTGACGCTTTCGCCCGCTCTCTATACGCCCGCTATCAGCAGGGCCTGGGAGCCAGTATCGAGCTGCCCAGCGACGGCTATCTCGGCCACTACATGAGCGACCTGGCCCAGGAGATTATCGACGAAGCTGGGGAGCGCTTCCGCAAAATGCCTGAGCTGGAGGCGGTCTCGGAAATAGGCCGGCTCGGTCTGGATAAGATGATTAAGCAGCTCAAGACCGACCTTGAGCTCTTAGGGGTAACCTTCGACGTCTGGTTCAGCGAGCAGAGCCTCTACGACAACGGGCAGTATCAGGAGGCCATGGCGCTCCTGCAAGATAGGGGCTATATCGGCGACCGGGAGGGGGCTACCTGGTTCTTTTCCACCACCCTGGGCGAGGACAAAGATAACGTCCTGGTGCGAGGCGACGGCTCGCCTACCTATTTTGCCGCCGATATCGCCTATCACTACAACAAGTTCGTCGAGCGCAAGTTCGACCGGGTCATCAATATCTGGGGCGCCGACCATCAGGGCCACGTCTCCCGCATGAAGGCGGTAATCAGCGCCTTCGGCATCGCCCCGGAGCGGCTCCAGGTAATAATCTCTCAGATGGTCACCCTGCGCCGTGGTAGTGAGCTGGTGCGCATCTCCAAGCGCAGCGGCGACATCATAACCCTGCGCGAGGTGGTTGACGAGGTGGGGGCCGATGCCTGCCGCTTCTTCTTCCTGTCCCGCTCGGCGGACAGCCAGATGGACTTCGATTTGGAGCTGGCTAAGAAGCAGTCGGCGGATAACCCGGTCTACTACGTGCAGTATGCCCACGCCCGGATTGCCAGCATCCTGCGCCTGGCGCAGGAAAAAGGCATCGACTTTAGCGCGGGCGACGTTTCGCTGCTGACCACGGAGCCCGAGCTTACCCTGATAAGAAAGATGCTGCTCCTGCCGGAGATAATCGAGCTGGCGGCCACTACCTTGGAACCGCACCACCTCAGCTACTACGCTCAGGACCTGGCCACCGTGTTCCACGGCTTCTATACCCAGTGCCGGGTCGTCTCCGATGATGAAGCGCTGAGTAAGGCCCGGCTTAAGCTGGTAGCCGCCGCCAGGCTGGTTCTGGCCAAGACCCTCACCCTTATGGGCATGGCCGCCCCGGATAAGATGTAAACCCGGCCCGCAAACCAGGTGAAAACGACAGGGAGGAGACAACTTAATATATGAAACGCCGCATATTTTCCGGAGCGCGTCCCACCGGGCGTCTGCATCTCGGGAACTATCTCGGAGCCTTACAGAACTGGGTGAATTTGCAGAGTGAATACGACTGTATCTACTGCATCGTCGATATTCACGCCCTGACCACCATGACCGATACCAGCGGCCTGCAGAAGAACATCTACGACATGGTGCTCGACTGGCTGGCGGCCGGCCTTGAACCCAGAAAGAGCATCCTCTTCGTTCAGTCCCACGTCCCCGAGGTAACCGAACTGCACACCCTGCTCAGCATGGTAACGCCGCTGAGCTGGCTGCTCCGGGTACCCACCTTCAAGGAGAAGGTCAAGCTGCAACCACAGAACGTAAACTACGGTCTGGTAGGTTATCCGGTGCTGCAGACGGCCGACATCGTGCTCTACAAGGCGGATACCGTCCCGGTCGGGGAAGATCAATTACCCCACCTGGAGCTGGCCCGGGAGATTGTGCGCCGCTTTAATAACTTCTTCGGCGAGACCTTCCCCGAGCCGGCGGCCAAGCTGACCAACTTCCCGCTGGTGCTGGGGCTGGATGGTAAGGAGAAGATGAGTAAACAGGTGGGTAACGATATCGAGCTCGCCCTCAGCGACGAGGAGACCCTGGCCCGGGTCAAGGAGGCGGTTACCGACCCGGCCCGCCGCTACCGTGACGACCCGGGGCATCCCGAGGTATGTAACGTCTTCCGGCTCCACGGCTACTTCAGCCCCTTCGGCCAGGACGAGCTGGCTGAGAACTGCCGGGCGGCTAAAATTGGCTGCGTTGACTGTAAGCAGAAGCTGGCCCAGGAAATCAATACCACCCTGAAATCCTTCCGGGAGCGGCGTGCGGTAATCGCGGCCAAGCCCCAGTACGTTAAAGACGTCCTCGACGACGGCGCTTCCCGGGCTCGAGCTATCGCCCGGGCAACGATGCAGGAAGTAAAGCAGAAGATAGGTCTGCTATAGCAGTAAGCGTCGTAAAGTGAAGGTAAACAGGACCGAGGCTTTAAGCCACCCGGTACTTATCGACGAAGCGTTTCATCCTGGTGAGGGCCTCTTCAATCTCACCCAGCGAAGTAGCGTAACAGCAGCGGACGTGCCCCTCGCCGCACTGCCCGAAGGCCACCCCGGGGACAACGGCCACCTTCTCCTCGAGGAGCAGCTTTTCGGCAAACTCCTCCGAGTTCATAGCGCAGGCCTTTATCGAGGGGAAGGCGTAGAAGGCCCCGCGCGGCTCGAAACACGATAGCCCAATCTCATTCAGTCCCTTGACCATTACCAGGCGCCGGCGATTATACTCCCCGACCATCTCGCTGACGCTGTCCTCCCCCGACTTCAGCGCCTCGATGGCGGCTACCTGCCCCATGGTGGGGGCGCTCATGATGGTGTACTGGTGAATCTTGGTCATG
>JAFGFP010000049.1 GCA_016931015.1 Dehalococcoidales bacterium | reverse complement strand
TTTCCCCTTCTCGTCGCCGGTACTGGTAATCTTGCGGCTCGGCCTGACCGGCGTCCCCGCGTGGCAGCTGGCCACGAGTATCGCCGTGCTGGTCTTGTGTATCTTCGGCGGGCTGGCGCTGGCCTCGAAGCTTTTGAGAACCTACATACTGATGTACGGCAAGAGGCCGAGCTTCGGGGAGATTATGCGTAACCTCAGGCGTTCATAGCCCGCCCGGGCCGTGAAATGTACCGCCGCCCATCTGAGTAAGTCCCCCCGGCTACGTTTGACAATATTCCTCATTAAGACGTAAAGTGGCATACAGCCCGTTACCGCTTCCGCTAGCGATGGCACCTCGCCGGGACACCCTCCGGGCTAATACCTGAACTCAAGCCTACTTATAGAAAGCGAGACCTCATGGAGACCAAGCTAACCTTTCTGGGTGCGGCCCGAAACGTAACCGGCTCCCGGTATCTATTGGAAGTGAACGGGGCCAGAATCTTGATAGACTGCGGCATGTTTCAGGAGAGAGAATTTCTCTCCCGGAACTGGGAGCCGTTTCCCGTTCCCGCCGATAGCATAGACGCCATACTACTGACCCACGCTCACCTTGACCACTGCGGCTTCATCCCCAGAATCTGTAAGCAGGGCTTCCAGGGTGATATCTACTGCACTCACGCTACCGCCGACATCGCCGAGGTAATGCTGCTCGACTCGGCGAAAATCCAGGAAGAAGACGCCGAATTCAAGAGAAACCGTCACCAGCGCGAGGGCCGGAGAGGCCGTTACCCCGAAGTTCCGCTCTACACGGTCAGGGATGCCGAGGCCTCGCTGGCCTGCTTCCGGCGTCGGGTAAACTACCAGGAGAAGGTCGTTATCGCTAAGGGTATCGAGGCCAGCTTTCATGATGCGGGGCATGTTCTGGGTTCGGCTATGATAAAGCTCACCTTAAACGAGGGCGCCGAGCAAAGAACGGTCATATTTTCCGGCGACATCGGCAGATGGCATGTTCCGATACTGCGCGACCCCACCCTGTTCCCGGAGGCGGACTACGTGCTGGTGGAATCCACTTACGGCGACCGGCTGCACGGCGAGCAGGCCAGCATCGGGGACAAGCTGGCCGAGATTATCAACTCGACCTATAACGCCGGGGGAAATATCGTCATCCCCAGTTTCGCCCTGGAACGCGCTCAGGAGCTTCTGTACTACCTCAACAAGTTACTGATTGAGAAGCGCATTCCGCAGTTACCGGTATATCTCGACAGCCCGATGGCAATCAAGGTAACCGAGATATTCAAGGACTATCCCTCAATCTACGACCGGGATATGACCCGGCTCCTGGAGATGAACCGCTCTCCCTTCAGGTTACCCGGCCTCAAGATGACGGAAACGGTAGAGGATTCCAAGAAAATCAGCGAGCTTTCCAGCCCGGCAATCATCATCGCCGGCTCCGGGATGTGTACCGGCGGCCGGGTAAAGCACCACCTGGTGGACAACATCTCCCGTCCGGAAAGCACCGTCCTTTTCATCGGCTATCAGGCATGGGGAACCCTGGGACGGCACATCGTCGAGGGGAATAGAGAGGTAAGGATACTGGGACAGCTAAGGCGGGTGCGAGCCAGAATCGAACAGATGGACGGATTCTCAGCTCACGCCGATAGAGACGAACTTATGAAATGGCTTGCCGCCTTTAAGACGCCCCCGAGGCAGGTCTTCGTTACCCACGGGGAATCCGAGGTCACCGAGAGATTCTGCGGCCATATCAAGGAAAAGACTGGCTGGCAGGTAACGGCGCCGACCTATAAGTCTCAAGTTATTATAGACTAGCCGATATGCTTTCCAGCCGACCGTGTAATCAGCCAAACTCGACCGAATATAGTAAAAGAAGAGCCCCCCGATTTCTCATGGGGCTCTTTTGGTTTCGGGTTGGTTGTTGCCGCACTCCAGGAATCCGCCGCCGGAGGGCAGGTAGATAGTGGTG
Organism: Dehalococcoidales bacterium; assembly: GCA_016931015.1. GTDB lineage: Bacteria > Chloroflexota > Dehalococcoidia > Dehalococcoidales > UBA5760 > UBA5760. Next base: position 1,633 of record JAFGFP010000049.1, on the reverse strand, counting down.
CCTACAATACGACAGAATCAATCTCTATATTGAGGCAGCCTGAGTTTCGCTAGCTTTGAAACGTGGTGGGCGATACTGTACGGTAGGTAGAACCTTTAAGCTAATTTTCGAATTAGCCCAGTGATTTGAGACTAACATGGTAGTCCGATGGGTTCCATAGATAGAACTACAGACATGGTATTCAAGGCTGAATTTGCATTTGTTTGACCAATCAATGATAGTACTGTCCATGTAGGGTCGATTCGTATCCCCAAAACCAAACATTTCGTCGTATTATGCGATAGATATCGTCTGTTTGAAGCCAATTAGACTCATAACTCGAAGGTTTTGGCTCGAAGCCACCCCCCACCGGGGGTTGCTATAGGGTATAAGCCCCCTCCCAGAGCCCCTCGAAGAAGTGACGGGCATTGATACCGAGCACCCTGGTATCGTAGCCCCCCTCCTGAACGACCAGGGTCGGCAGCCGGAGCGAGCCAATCATCTTTCCCATGGTGTGGAAGTCCTCACTCTCCAGACTCCAGGTGCCCGTCGGGTCTTCTTTAGCCGTATCCAGACCGAGGGCGATGATGAGAAAGCCGGGCTGAAATCTGGCTACCCGCTTTAGCGCCCGGGCCAGCACCTTGAGATAGCGTTCGTTACTGACGTGCTCGGGGAGGGGAATATTGACGTTATACCCTTTGCCGGCGCCGCTACCCTTTTCGTCCTCGAAACCGCTGAAGTAGGGATAGGCAAAGTTGGGGTGGCCGTGAATCGAGATGGTAAGCACGTCGGCGCGGTCGTAGAAAATGTTCTGCTGTCCGTTCCCGTGGTGGTAGTCGATATCCAGTATGGCGACCTTATCATAGGCACTCAAATACTGGGCCGCCACGGCCACCGAGTTGAAGTAGCAGAAGCCGCCGAAGGCGCGCCGTTCGGCGTGGTGCCCCGGCGGTCTGACTAAGGCGTAGGCCAGTCGGTAGCCCTCCAGAATCTCCTTGGCGGCGGTCAGGGCACAGTCCACCGCTCTTTTAGCGGCGAGGTAGGCATTATGGTTTATCGGGGTAAAGGTGTCAATACAGTAGTATCCTCCCCGGACGGAAAGCTCCTTGGGGGGGCGGGCGGCATTACGGATGGGAAAGACGTAGGGATAGATGGACTTATCCGGGTCGAGACCGGCGCAGACCCTTTCCAGATAGTCAACGAACTGGCTGCGGTGGACGGCCTTGATGCGCTTTTCGGCAAAGTGGCGCGGGCTGACCTTATGAAACAGGTTGGTGGTTTCCAGCTCCTCCAGAATCGAGTCTATCCTTACCGGAGACTCGACATAGCCGCGCTCCTCGACGTGATGAATGCCGTGCCGGTCGTTAATAACCAGCCGGATGCGCCGGTCAAACGGGATAGCGGCCTTTACCGGTATCGGGGGCTTCTTCCCGATATATCTCGGTCTTCTGAGCTTTACCGGGTCGTCCCGAAACGATTCGACCACCATCTCGATGTAGCTCTGAGGACAGACTCCCTTATACTTACGCTCCAAAATCGCCCGGACGATGGCCTGGGCCTCATCCCGCCCCAGGGGCCTCTCCTGCCCCAGGTCGTCATAGACGAGGTAGGGAGGATTATCGCCACCAGGCTCTAACGGCGTTTCGTAGGCGGT
>JAFGFP010000048.1 GCA_016931015.1 Dehalococcoidales bacterium | reverse complement strand
GAGGGCCTGGTTCACATCAGTGAGCTGGCCGACTACCGCGTGGCTAGTGTTGGGGATGTGGTCAAGGTGGGTGACGAAATCATGGTGAAGGTGGTAGAGATTGACCGCATGGGCAGGATAAACCTGTCGCGCCGCGCGGTACTCGATGACTCGTCTAAGACGTCCGGGGCAGGGGGAAAGGACGGGGCGGCCTCGGGGGATAAACCCGGAAAGCCGGGTGGCTTTCACCGTGACCGGGGCCGAGGCCCCGACAAGCGTCCTCCGGGCAAGAGGTATTAGCTATGGAGCCGATTAAGGTAGCCGTCCAGGGTGCCTTAGGCAAAATGGGGAAAGAGATAACAAGCGCTCTCTGCCGTGAGCCGGGGATGCAGCTGGTCGGGGCTGTGGATATAGAGGCCAGGGAGGGCAGCCTAGCCAAGCCCGACGGCTCCGGTAGTGTGCCCTTTTCCTCGGACCTGGACAGCATCCTTAAAGGTTGCCAGCCGGATGTGCTGGTGGATTTTACCATTGCTCAGGCCACCATGCCTGCGGTGCACATCGCTGCCCCCAGAGGTGTTAACCTGGTAATCGGCACCACTGGGCTAGCTGCCGATGAGATTAAGGAGATTGAGAGCCTGGCGATTGCCTACCAGGTGGGAGCCGTGGTCGCCCCTAACTTTGCTCTCGGCGCTGTGTTGATGGTGCACCTGGCTAAGCTGGCCGCCAAATACCTTGACTACGCCGAAATTATCGAATTGCATCACCACCTGAAGGCTGATGCCCCTTCCGGGACGGCTCTATCTACCGCCAGAATGATGGCCGAGGCCAGAGGTAAGCCGTTTCTCGTTCCGGAGTCGAAGCAGACCCGAAGCCGGGGGGAATCGGTGGAGGGGGTCGCTATTCACAGCGTGCGCCTGCCCGGTCTCCTGGCCCACCAGGAAGTGATTCTGGGCGGCCCGGGGCAGACCTTGAGCATCCGGCATGACACCATCAGTAGAGAATGTTTCATGCCGGGTGTTATAATGGCAATTAAAAAAGTAGTTGAGCACAAGGGGCTGATTTACGGCCTCGAGGCCTTACTCGGCTTGAAGGAGAGCCAGTAATGAGGGAGTACAAGGTTGCCATCGTCGGGGCTACCGGGCTGGTGGGACAGGAGTTCATTAAGACCCTGGAGCAGCGCAATTTCCCCGTGGCTTCACTTAAGCTGCTCGCCTCCGAGCGTTCGGTGGGCAAGAGGCTGTCGGTCGGCGGCCGGGAGCTTGAAGTCAGCGAGGCGACCGCGGAGTCTTTCTCGGGGATAGATATCGCCCTCTTTTCGGCGGGGGCTGAGATTAGCCGCCACCTGTCGCCGCTGGCGGCCAAGGCGGGGGCCGTGGTGGTTGATAACAGCTCCGCATTCAGAATGGAGCCCAACGTGCCCCTGGTGGTGCCCGAGGTTAATCCGGAGGATATCGAGCGGCACCGGGGGATTATCGCTAATCCCAACTGCTCCACGATTCAGATGGTGGTCGTGCTCCATCCCCTGCACAAGGCTAACCCCATTAAGCGCATCGTGGTCGATACCTATCAGGCGGTGTCGGGCACCGGCTCGGCGGCCGTGGACGAGCTAACCACCCAGACGAGGCAGGTTCTTAACGGGCAGAGCACCATTCCCCACGTTTACCCCCATCAGATAGCCTTTAACGTCCTGCCCGAGATAGACGTCTTCTGGGATAATGGCTATACCAGGGAGGAGTGGAAGAGGGTGGAGGAGACCAGGAAGATAATGCACGCCCCCGACGTCGCCGTTTCGGCGACCTGCGTCCGGGTGCCGGTCTTTACCGGGCACAGCGAGGCGGTGCACGTGGAGTTCACGCGGCCCATGTCCCCCGACGAGGCGGAGCGCATTCTGGCCGAGGCACCCGGGATCAAGATACTCGACGACCCGCCCATAAGCCTTTACCCGCAGCCGTGGGCGGCGGCGGGCACCGATGAGGTGTTCGTCGGGCGTATCCGTCGCGATGCCTCACACGCTAACGGCCTGGTGATGTGGATTGTCGCCGACAACCTGCGTAAGGGGGCGGCGCTGAATGCGGTGCAGATTGCCGAGGAGATGATTAACCGGGACTGGGTGAGACCCAAGGAGGCGAGAAAATGAAAGAGCTCGGGCGGCTGCTGACGGCCATGGTAACCCCCTTTGACGAGAAGGGTGAGGTTGACTACGGGCAGGCGAAAAAGCTGGCCCTGGCTCTCCTTGATTCGGGGAGCGACGGGGTGGTGCTCGCCGCCACCACCGGGGAGTCCCCCACCCTGCTCAAGCAGGAGGAAGGACGTCTCTTCTCCGAGGTAAGGTCGGCTCTCGGCGGGCGCGGCTCTCTGGTCGCTTATACCGGCAGCAACAGCACCGTCGAAGCCCTGGAGGCGACTAAAAAGGCGGAAGAGGTCGGGGTCGATGCCTGTCTCCTGGTGGTCCCCTACTATAATAAGCCGACCCAGGAGGGCCTCTACCAGCACTTTAAGACGGTTGCCCAGGCTACCAGCCTGCCCTGTATCCTCTATAACGTGCCCTCGCGCACCGTGGTCAATATGACGGCGGACACGGTTATCCGTTTAAGCCAGATTGACAACATCATCGGGATAAAGGAGGCCAGCGGTAACCTGGCCCAGATTTCCGCTATCGTCGGCGGGGCTAAAGAGGGATTTTTAGTCTGGAGCGGTAACGACGGTGACATCCTGCCCCTGCTGGCGGTAGGCGGCTACGGCGTGGTCAGCGTGGTCTCTCACCTGGTCGGGAAGCAGATTAAAGACATGATGGAAAGCTACCTCAACGGCGATACCGGGTCGGCGGCCCGAATTCACCGGCACCTCATGCCCTTGATTAACACCATGTTCGTGGTCTCTAACCCGATTCCCCTGAAGTATGCCCTGAACCAGGTCGGCTTCCGGGTGGGTAGCCCCCGCCTGCCCCTCACCGGGCCCGATGAAAAGGCGGCGGCCGTTATCCGGGAGACCCTGAAGAACTACACCATCGACCTCCCGGTATAGATAGGGGCTTTTGAGCTCTTCCACACTATGATGAGGGTTGCTCCTTATGACCCGGTGAGTAGTCTCTTGAGAATTCCCCGCAGCCTACAGAATTGGCGCTTTGTGGATGGTCTGCTCTCTTCTGGCGCCCACCGAGATGATGCTCACCGGGCAGGAAACGATTTCCTCTAACCGGGCCACGTACTGCTTGGCTTGGGCCGGCAGCTTCTCATAGTCCCGGATGTCGCTGGTGGGAGACTGCCAGCCCTTTAGTTCCTCGTAGATAGGTTGGCACCTCTCTAGGGTGGCGATACTCGCCGGGAAGTGGCTAATCGTCTCTCCGCCGACCTTATAGCCGACGCATATCTTGAGGCTGGGCAGCTCATCGAGCACGTCGAGGCGGGTCAGGGCCAGATTGGTCAGACCGTTTATCCGGCTGCTGAAGCGGGCGGCCACGCCGTCGAACCAGCCGCAGCGCCGGGGCCGGCCGGTGGTGGTGCCGTACTCGTGGGCTCGCTCCCGAATCATATCGCCGGTGGCGTCGGCCAGCTCGGTGGGCATGGGGCCGCCGCCCACCCGGGTGCAGTAGGCCTTGAAGATACCCAGGACGCGGTCAATCCGGGTCGGGCCCAGCCCTGTCCCCAGGGAGCCTTCCCCCGCCAGCGGGGATGAGGAGGTGGTGTAAGGGTAGGTGCCGAAGTCAGGGTCGAGCAGCGCCCCCTGGGCGCCCTCCAGGATGACCAGCTTGCCGCTGTCCACGGCTTCGGCGAGTAAGGCGACCGTCTCCCGCACCATCGGCGCCAGGCGCTCTCCGTAGCTGCAGTACTGCCGGTATACCTCGTCCAGCGACAGCGGCTCGGCCTCATAGACCTTGGTTAAGATGGCGTTCTTCCCTTCCAGAATCGAGCGCAGGCGCTCCAGGAAGGACTCTTTGTCGAGAAGGTCGCCGACCCTGATACCCAGTCTTGCCGTCTTATCGGCGAAGGCGGGCCCGATGCCCTTACGCGTGGTGCCGATTGCTTTGCCGCCGCGCCGCTCTTCTTCAAGGCCGTCGAGCAGGGTGTGATAGGGCATAATCAGGTGGGCCCGGTCGCTGACAAAAAGGTTAGCGGTATCCACCCCCTTTTCCCGGAGGTGGTCTATCTCGCCGAGCAGCACCGCCGGGTTAACGGCGACGCCGTTACCGATGATGCAGGTGACCCCGGGGTAGAAGATACCGGAGGGGACCAGGTGCAGGCCGAACTCGCCGTAGTGATTGACGATGGTGTGCCCCGCGTTATCACCGCCGGAAAAGCGCACCACCACCCCGGCCTTTTCCGCCAGGAGGTCGACCACCTTACCCTTTCCTTCGTCTCCCCATTGGGCTCCAATAACCGCAATAACTGGCATTTGCTCTCCTCTAGGCTTTTCACATAATTTATAGCATAAGTCGCCCCGTCGATAAAAGCGGCTCTAGCCGGTGCCGGTCTGGCTTCCCGGCTTTTTCTTGGTTTGTTTCAGCACGTAGCGCAGCCTCTGGCCGGCGGTAACGAAGCTAAAGACGGCGATAACAGCCAGGGCGGTAAACAGGGCAAAATCGACCCGGCTGGCGAGCAGACCCACGGCCAGGGTAACCACCCGTTCCGGGCGGGTAAAGAGACCTATCTTACACTCCAGCCCGATGGCTTCGGCCTTGGCCCTGAGGTAGCTCACCAGAGGCGAGCCCATCAGCGCCAGCGCGGCGAACAGGATACCGATGGCCGGCGGGTCGGCAAGGGACAGGTAGTATATCACCACCCCCAGCAGCATCACCGCCTCGGAGACGCGGTCGAGGGTCGAGTCGAGGACGGCGCCGGAGCGGGTCACCCGGTTGGTATGGCGCGCCAGGGCTCCATCGAGCATGTCGAAGAAGCCGCTGACCAGCACCACCAGGCCGGCGATAATAAGATGCCCGGTGGCGATTAAGGCCGTCGCTCCCAGGGAGATGGCAAAACCCAGCCAGGTCAGGGTGGTGGGGGTGATGTGGGTCTTCTTCAAGAATGGAACCAACGGCTCGGTGAGCCGGTAGGCGGACTTACGAACTTCGGTCAGTTTTGGCATTAGTTCTTACTTTTCTGGAAAACAGCTTACGTGTGTCTTCGATAATCATTCTTCTCAGCGAGAACGTCTCCCGGTACTGGGCCCTTTCGAGCACCTCCTGGTAGAGCTTAAGCACCCGGCGGGCGACGTTTGCCCAGTCGTACTCCTGGGCCTTGAGCCGCCCCCTGGCGCCCATTTCCGCCCTCAGTTTTTCATCGCAGAGCAGCGAAATCAAGGCCTGCGCCAGGCTCTCGGCGTTCTTGGGGGGCACCAGAAGCCCCTCGGCCTCGTGGGTCAGGATACTGGCATAGCCGTCGATATTGGAGGCGACCACCGGGGTCGCCACCGCCATCGCCTCGAGCAGGACGATGCCGAAGCTCTCACAGCCGGTGGCCGGGGCGCAGAAAACGTCGGCCGTTTTGTAGTACCGGGGGAGCTCTTTATAGCCGGCATAGCCGACGAAGATAACGTCCTCAAGCTCGTGTTTAGCGACCTGCTTTTCGTATTTATTGCGCAGCCTGGTACCCGGCCCCACGATGATGAGCCGCGAGTCAGGGATAGCCCGTTTCACCTTCCGGTAGGCTTTGATGAGGTAGTCGGCCCCCTTCCGTTTTTCGAGGCGGCCCACGAACAGGATGTTTAATTTTCCGTCGCCGAACTCGGCAATCGGGGCCACCTCGGGGTTGAAGTGCTTGGTGTCGACGCCGTTGGGGATGACTTTGTAGTCCGCCGGGAAGTACTTGTTAACGAACTTCTTAGCCGGGTTGGATACGGCGATGTGGCCGTCGAGCTTACTGAACCAGCGCTTGAAGAAGATAGGGCCGACGAAGGGCTTGGCGATGTTGTAGCCCTTGCCGTCGAAGGCGTGGAAGGTGCCGACGTTGGCGGTGCGGGACATACGCAGCACGGTGGTGCACAGCATCGGCATCAGGGGTTCGTGGAGGTGGACGATGTCGAACTTCTCTCTGTCCAGCATTCTGGTTATCTCGGTTGACAGGCGCGGCGATACGGTCACCCGGGCCACCGAGCCGCTCACGGGAATGGCGCGCGGTTTTCCGATGTGGATGAACCTGTCGCCGAGGGTGGTAATCGGGCTCGAAGCCGGGGCGATAAATTTCACCTCGTGCCCCATCCGAGCCAGCTGGCCGCCCAGCGACGTAATATGATTAACCACGCCGCCGGGGTAGGCGAAATCATAAGGCGAAACTAACGCTATCTTCATTATTGTTAATTGTTAAATCTGCCGGAGACTGTGCTAAGTTGCTTTTCCGTCATTTGGCAGAACCGGCCTTTTTCTTGGCCTGGGTACATTGGGTGATAAAGTCCTCCACGTTACGCCGGGCTTCGTCGTCGGTGTACTGGATGGGCGGCGATTTCATAAAGTATGAGGAGGGCGCCGTCAGTGAGCCCTTGAGCCCGCAGTCCAGGGCGAGCTTGCAGCACCTGATGGCGTCGATAATCACCCCCGCCGAGTTGGGGCTGTCCCAGACCTCGAGCTTGAGCTCCACGTTTAAGGGGACGTCGCCGAAGGTGCGCCCCTCCATCCGGATGTGGCAGAACTTGCGGTCCAGAAGCCAGGGGACGTAGTCGCTGGGGCCGACATGAATGTCGTCGGGGTCGAGCTGGTAGTCCAGCTGTGAGGTGACGGCGTTGGTCTTGGATATCTTCTTGGACTCGAGGCGTTCCCGTTCCAGCATATTTAAGAAGTCGGTGTTGCCGCCGAAGTTGAGCTGGTAGGTGCGCTCCAGCTTGACGCCGCGGTCCCGGAAGAGGCGGGTGAGCACGCGGTGCACGATGGTGGCCCCGACCTGGGACTTTACGTCGTCGCCGATTACCGGAAGCCCCTTTTCCTCGAAGCGCTTCTGCCAGTACTTCTCGCGGGCGATAAAGACGGGGATACAGTTAATGAAGCCGCAGCCGGCGGCCATCACCTGCTCCACATACCACTTGGTGGCTTCCTCGCTGCCCACGGGCAGGTAGTTGAGCACCACGTGGGTCTGGGTCTCCTTTAAGATGCTTACGATATCGGCGGTAGGTCCGGGCGCCTTCTGTATCTTCTGCGAGAGGTACTTACCGAGCCCGTCGTGGGTCATACCCCGCTCCACCTTGATCCCGGTGGTCGGCACCTCGGTAAACTTAAAGGTGTTGTTGGGTGGGGTGAAGATTGCCTGGGCGAGGTCTTTACCCACCTTGTTTTTGTCGATGTCGAAGGCAGCCACGAAGTTAATGTCGCTGATATGGTATCCTCCCAGGTTGACGTGCATCAGCCCGGGCACGAACTCCTTTTCCTTTGCCTTCTGGTAGTGGTGAACGCCCTGCACCAGGGAGGAAGCACAGTTACCCACCCCGATGATTGCCACATTTATGTTACCCACTTAACTCTTCTCCTTTCCGGCAGTAGCGGGCTAAAAAGACTCACTAACTAATTAGAGGCAGGCTGTCAAGAGTCTGCCCGTCTTCGTCGGCCGCCCACGTTCGGTTACTTTAATTAGCGGAACACCTTTCTGGGGTGCCACTGTCCATTTTCCGGATTGAAGCGTAGCACACCCAGGAACAGGCCGTCAAGGGTGTAAGCGCGGCAGTAGCTCTGCCCCCCGCTCTCCCCGCCTCCGGCCGGGACTTCCAGGGTCAGAGGTTGCCCGTTTTTGATGAGCTTTTCCTGCTCGTCGCTGACGATAACGGCGGGCCAATCCCGGAACACGATGTCGAGGGGGTAAACGTAGCGCTGCCAGTAGCCGTGGCGGCAGGCTTCCTCAAACTGGCTCAGGGAGACGGCGTCCTTTAGCTCGAAGAGGCCGGAGCGCAGGCGGCTAAGTTCGACGAGGGTCGCACCGCAGCCCAGCGCCTGCCCCAGGTCGTGGGCCAGGGAGCGGATGTAGGTGCCCTTACCGCAGGTTACCTCTATGGTGAAAAATGGCGGCTGCCAGTCGGTAAGCTCTAGGCGGTCGATTCTGGCGGGGCGGCTGTGCCGCTCGACCTGGATACCGGCTCGCGCTAGCTCATAGAGCCGTCGGCCGTTATGCTTTACCGCACTAAACATCGGCGGAGTCTGCGCTATCAGGCCGCGAAAGCTGTCCAGGGCTTGAGCGACCTGCTCCCGGATGATTCCGGACGGGTCGCCCTGCTCGGTGGTTTGGCCGCTGGCGTCGTAGGTGTCGGTCGCCCGGCCCAGCTCAATCCGGGCCCGGTAGACCTTGGTGGT